>JBBSEL010000252.1:0-6023 GCA_038239755.1 Chloroflexia bacterium
CGTGGCCGGGGGCGCGGTCACGACCGGCAGCAGGAGGATAAACCAGAGCAGGTTCAGCACCGCCAGGGTGAGGACTTCGCCCCACCAATCGCGGGCGGCGAACCAGAGGGCTTTATAGGGCATGGTCGATCCTCAGTCGCGCCGCAGGGGCACCCGGCCCCCTCCGCCGCCCATCCTGACGAAGCGGGTTAATGCGCGTCCTCCACCTGCTGGTCGCTGACCCATTCGCCGTCGTCGCGGCGGCTGATGGTCAGGCGGAGGCGCTGCCCGCGCACCTGCAAATTGTCGATCTGGAGCGAGCGGAGCCAGTCGGGCAGATGGGGCGCGAGATCGACCTCGGTCCCATCCGGGCGCGGCTGGAGGTTGAGCAGGCTTTGGAGCAGGATCAGCGGCGCGGCGGCGGCCCAGGCCTGGGGGCTGCAACTGACCGGGTACTCGGCGGGACCGGCCAGATAGCTCTCGTCGCGGACGAAGCCACAGTATAGCTCCGGCAGGCGCGAGTAGGTGAAGTGGGTCGCCGCCTCGAAAAGCTGGCTGGCGACCTGCGCCGCCGCATCGTGGAAGCCGTAGCGGGCCAGCCCGGCCACGATCAGCGAATTGTCGTGAGGCCAGACGCTGCCGTTGTGATAGCTCATCGGGTTGTATGACCCGCTGTCGGCGCTGATCGTGCGGATGCCCCAGCCGGAGAGCATGTCGGGGGCCAGCAGCCTGGCGGCCACCAGGGCGGCCTTCTCGTCGTCCACGATCCCCGCCCACAGGCATTGCCCGGCGTTGCTGCTGACCGTCGGGATGGGCCGCTTGGCGGCATCCAGCCCTTCGGCCAGGAACTGCGCGTCGGCCAGCCAGAACACTTCGTTGAAGCGCCGCTTCAGGTCTGCCGCCTCCCCGGCCAATTGGTCGGCCCACTCCGTCTCACCTTTGCGCCGCAGCAGGTCACTCATCCCCTGCTTGGCGGCATAGACGTAGCCCTGCACCTCGCAGGAGGCCAGGGGGGTTTCGGCCAGGGTGCCGTCGGGCATGGTGTACGAATCGTTGCTGTCCTTCCACGCCTGGTTGCGAATCCCGCCCCGGTTTTTGCTTTCGATATATTCGATAAAGCCGTCGCCATCCACGTCGCCGTATTGATCGATCCAGTCCAGGGCGCGGCGGACGTTGGGCAGCAATTCGTGGTAGAGGGCGTCGTCATCCAGCCAGCGCATGAGGTCGGCAAAAAGCCAGACGAACAGGGGCGTGGCGTCTACCGTGCCAAAATAGGGCGTGTGCGGGACCATATGCAGCCGGGCCATCTCGCCGAAGCGCACTTCATGGAGGATTTTACCGGGCTGCTCCTCGCGCCAGGGGTCCACCTGGATGCCCTGGTGGCGGGCCAGCACGCGGAGGGCAGCCAGGGCCATTTTGGGATTGAACATCAACGTTTGCAGCCCGACGATCAGGCTGTCGCGCCCGAACGGGCTGGCGAACCAGGGGATCCCGGCGTGGGGGAAGTAGCCGCCATCGGTCACTTGCGAGAGCACGCGCAGATCGTAGGAACTGCGGGTAAGGATCTGGTCCAGCAGGTGCGAGTCGCTCTCGATGTGGGTCACGTCGGCACGCCAGCTTTCGTAGAGGCGGCGCACATGCAGCACCTCGGCGTCGAAATCATAGTTGCAATCGGCCCGGCCCGCCCCCTGCGGGCAGACATGCACGGCGAAGGTGAAGGACGCGCCCGGCTCCAGGGTCAGGGTCCAGGTCGCCTTGACCAGCGTGGGTTCGAGCACGGCGCGCTCCGACGGGGCCGACACGACCGGCACCATCATGCTTGGCTCGGTCTCCATCACCTCCTTGCCCAGCGGCAGGTGGAAGTCGAGACCCTCTGGCTGCGGATCGAAGCGCAGGACCGAAGCCCGGTAGCGGCCATCCAGCCCGTCATAGCCCAGCGTCAGCAGCCCGTCTTCCCAGGTGGGGGCGCGCAGGGTGCCCCACTCGGTGCGCTCGAACCCGCGCACGTCGAACATGTCGCGGAAGTCGGCCCCACAAGTCGCGGTGAGGGTGATCGGCACCGGGAAGGGGTTGTAGTTGGTCAGCGTGCCGCGCTCGTGCAACCCTTCGCGCACAAACCGTTCGCGGCTGAGGCTGATCGTCTGGGGCAGCAGGCTGGTCCCGTCGGGCAGGGTGTACCAGTCGTTGGCAAGGTAGAGCTTGCCCAGGAAGTTCTGCCCGCTGGAGGAGTTGAGCAGTTCCAGCTCGCGCCCGTTGACCTGATAATTAAACACGCTGAGGTAGCGGGTGTCCTCGTAATAGAGGCCGAAGCTGGTGCCGGCGGGCAGGTGCCCGGCCTCGTCGGTGACAATGAACACGTCGTTTTCTTTGAGGACTAGCTGTGTCCGGCTGGTTGCCATGGGAGAACCTCGGTGGGAAGGATGGGGCGATGCCTCGTGTGTAACGGCGGCGTTGCTTATATGTTGCACCGGGCGGGGCGGATTGTCAAGGCGATTAGGTCGCAGGAGAAGCCAGCATCGGCGGTGAACCCACCGGGAGCGGTGCCGCCAACGGGGCGAAACAAGGGCAAATTCCTTGACAGTCTCCGGCGCGGCGGGGTATAATAGGGGTAATAATGGTTCAGACTGCCTTGTTTCCTGCCGGCGGGCAAGAGACCGGTGGTGGCACCAGCGGAAGGGGGGGATTTTAATATGGCAGAAATTGTTGTCGGCGATCATGAGAGCTTTGAGAGCGCCCTGCGCCGCTTTAACAAGAAGGTCCTGGCGGATGGCATCTTGTCGGAAGCGCGTCGCCGCGAACACTACGAGAAGCCGAGCGTGAAGCGCAAGAAGAAGGAAGCCGCCCGCCGCCGCAAGCCGATCGCCGCCGCCCGCCACTAACCCCCGCGTTTGAGGATGGTCCCGCACCGCAGAGCACCAGGGATATCAGGCGTTCCCCTCGCCCGCGTCCCGCCGCTCTGCGGTGCTGTTTTCATACATGAGAGAATTCTATGACGATTGAAGAACGATTGATGGCCGACCTGAAAGAGGCCATGAAGGCCGGGGCCAGTGGCGAACGGCGCAAGAGCACGATCCGCATGGTGCGGTCGGCCACCCACAACGCCCAGATCGAACTGGGCCGCCCGCTGAACGATACTGAAGTAGAGGATTTGCTGCGCCGCCAGGTGAAGCAACGCCGCGACTCGATTGACGCCTTCCGCCAGGGCGGGCGCGAAGATCTGGCCCAGGTGGAGCAAGAAGAGATCGATGTCATCCAGCAGTATCTACCCCAGCAGATGAGCGCGGAGGAAGTCACGGTCGTGGCCCGCGAGATCATCGCCGCCACCGGTGCCCAGTCGATGACCGATATCGGCAAGGTCATGCCGGTGATCATGGAACGGTTGAAGGGCCGGGCCGAAGGCCGGACGATCAATCAGGTGGTGCGCCAACTCCTCAGCGGCGGATAGAGCGATCAGCCGTCGGACGTTGGACGGGCCAGGATGGGTCGCACGGGCGGCTGCCGAACGGACGGCCCACCTCTTGCTGGGGATGATCGCAGTCGGCCTGGCGCAGCAGCGTTGGACCTTTGATTTCTGATTTCGGCACAAGCAAGGCGATCCCGTGGCTGATTCTCCAACCCCCCCCTCCTCCGCCCATCCGATGGACCGCCCGCCCGTCCCCGCCGGGGTGCCCGGGCGGGCACCCGCCCCCGACCCCACGCCGCACCGTTCGCGCTGGCGGATCACGTCTGCCTGGCACCTGGCGATCTTTAGCCTGACGCTGATCGTGGGGATGCTGGTCCTGCTGGTCTTGCCGATCTTCCCCAGCCAGGTGGATATTGCCGTGGGGCAGCCCGCCCGCGATAATTACCTGTCCCCGCGCTATTTCAAGTACGAAAGCCAGGTGTTGACCGCCCAGGATCGGGCCACCGTGCAGGCCGACTCGGCCAACCTGGTCTACGAGCGGAACGATGAACTGGTCAAAACTCAGGGGCTGAAGCTGCTGACGGCGCTAAACAGTACCCGCGATATCCTAAGCGGGGTCGAAACCATACCCTCCAACTTCAAACACCAGCGATTGTTGGAGGTGCCCGACGTGGGCCTAAGCGACCCAGATGCCAATCTGCTGCTCACCCTCACCCCCGACGGCTACGCCAGCTTGCTGGGCGAGGTCCAGGGGGTCTACGACCTGTTGATGCGCTCCAGCCGCATCACCGATAGCCAGCAATTAGACCGCACCCGCAGCGATCTGTCGCGGCAATTCACGGCGACGCTGCCCCCCGCCGACCGCCCGGTAGCCGCCGATATCCTCGCCCCCTTCCTGGCGGTCAACATGCGGCTCAATACCACCGCCACCGAGGAGGCCCAGCAAAAAGCCGTGGCCGCCGTCCCCGCCCACATTGTCGAGGTGCAGAAAGGCGAGGCGATCCTGCGCGTGGGGCAGATCGCCGATGCGCTGGCACTGGAGAAGCTGGAGAAGGCCGGGCTACGCAGCCGCGAGGTGTCGCTGGGGGTGCTGGCGGCCTCCGCCGGGGTGATCACGCTGCTCGTCTTGATTTTGCAGATCTACCTGTACCGCTTCCAGCCCGCCGTGTGGCACAGCGTCAAGCAACTGACCTTGCTGGGGCTGGTCATGCTCGCCCCGATGGGGGTGGCGCGGTTCATGGTGCCGGGCCACACCGTGCTGCCCTACCTCCTGCCGATGGCGACCGTCTCCATGCTGGTGGCGGTGCTGCTCGATGCCAACCTGGCGATCCTGGTGACGGTCATCCTCAGCCTGGTGATCAGCCTGCTCGCGGTCGGCTCGGTCGAAATGCCGATCTATTATCTGGTCAGCGGGGTGATCGGCGTGTTCGCCATCTGGCGGGCCGATCGGGCCAACACCTTCATCGTGGCCGGGGTCTATGTGGCCGGGGGGGCGTTCGCCGCCGCCGTGTTGATGCGGATCGTCAGCGGCGGGGTGCTGGACCAGAGCGCGATGACGACCCTGGCCGCGGCAGCGCTCGTCAACGGCGGGCTGTCGGCCAGCCTCACCTTTGCCATGTTCAGCGTGCTGGGCAGCCTGTTCGGGTTGACCACGGTGCTGCAACTGCTGGAACTGGCCCACCCCACCCAACCGCTCTTGCGCCGCCTGATGCACGAAGCGCCCGGCACTTATCATCACAGCCTGGTGGTCAGCAACCTGGCCGAGCGCGCCGCCGAACTGGTGGGGGCCGACCCGCTGCTGGCCCGCGTGGCCGCTTATTACCACGACATCGGCAAGGTGCTCAACCCGTCGGTGTTCATTGATAACCAGGCAGGCGCGGCCAACGTCCACGATACGCTCGATCCCTACACCAGCGCCCGGCTGATCCGCGACCATGTGACCGAAGGGGTGAAGCTGGCGAACCGCTACCACCTGCCCCACCGCCTGGTCGATGCGATCCCCCAGCACCACGGCACTGGCCTGATCAAGTATTTCTACCACAAGGCGCTGGAGACCGATCCCAACGTAGACGAGATGATCTTCCGCTACCCCGGCCCCAAGCCGCAGACAAAAGAGACGGCGATCTTGATGCTGGCCGACTCGGTAGAGGCGACGGTGCGCTCGTTGTCGCAGAGTGGGCGGCTGGTGAACCTGGGGTTGGCCGACTGCAAGAACCCCGATGCCGCCGCCCCCGATACGATCCCCACGGTGGTACGGAAAGTGATTCGGGAGCGGTTGGAAGACGGGCAACTGGACGAATCGGACCTGACGGTGCGCGACCTGGCCCAGATTCAAGAAGCGTTTTGCGCCATGCTCTCCGGCATCTACCACCCCCGCATCACCTACCCTGAGCGGCCCACCGTCCCGGTGGTGATCGAGGCCGGGGCGAACGGGACCGCCAGCCACACTGAGAACGGGGCCGGTCTGACCAACGGGACCCATCGCAACGGCACCGGAACGCCCGCGTCTCCGGCGCAGGAGGAAGCACCCAGCGACCATGAACAATCCATCCCCACCGCGTGAACCCGCCCCCCCGCCGGGCGGCACGATGCAGGACGACACCGAGTCGGCCCACCTGATCAGCGTGCAGATTGACGACCC
>JBBSEL010000253.1:0-5997 GCA_038239755.1 Chloroflexia bacterium
GGCCATGATCTGGTCGTGCAACTGCTCGACCCAGACGAACGCCGCATCCCGATCGTCGCGGGAGAGATCGGCTTCGCGCAGGGCCTGGCGCATGGTGCGGATGATCGGCAGATGGCGGGCGCACCAGGCCAGGTTGCCTGCCGGGGTGGCGGCGGGGGCCGCATCGTCCAGCAGCGGGCGGGCCAGGGTCATCAGGGCGGGCGGGGCCTGCCCCAGCGTGATCACCCAGCCGAGCAGCGATTCGGCATCTTGCTGAATGCCGCGCATCTGCTCCAGCAGGGCGGCGGTCCAGTAATAGAGGTCGGTGGTGGCGGGTGAGCGGACGGTGGACCCCTCCACCAGATTCGCCAGTTCGGTCGCCTGTTCTGCGAGGTCGGTCAGATGAGCGACCCAGGCCGGCGGGGTAACCGGCACCGCCTGAAGCTGCGCCTCGAACGCGCTCAACGCCGCCTGCACCCCGGCGGGCACGGTTCCACCAGTGCCCTGCGCCAGTTCTTCGGCAAGCAGGTGCAGCGTGTCGCCCAGCCCGGCCAGCGTTTCCGGCCCGAACAGGGGGCTGTCGATGTGGGACAGGCAGCCTTGCTTGAGGACGATCAGGTGCCCGGCCAGGTTGCCGCTATCCACGGTGGAGACGTAGCGCGGGGTCAACGGGGTGCCGTTCACCGTTTCATACCAGTTGTAGAAGTGGCCGCGATACCGCTCCAGCCCCTCCATCGCCGCGATCTGGTGCTCCAGCCGCTCGACAAAGGCCCCGGTGGCGAGGTAGCCGAAATCGCGGGCGGCCAGGGTCGAAAGCAGGGAGAGGCTGAGATTGGTCGGGGAGGTGCGGCGGGCCAGCACCCCCTGGGGCACTTCCTGATAGTTGTCGGGGGCCAGCCAGTGATCCGCCGGGCCGACAAACTCTTCAAAGTAGCGCCAGGTCTTGCGCGCGGCCCGGCGGAGCATGGTCTGCTCGTCGGCGCGAAGTGGGCGGTGCGCGGCGCGGGTGGGTTGGCTGATCCGGTAGGCGACCCACGGTGCAGCGGTCCAGGCCAGCAAGACCGGCCAGATGCTCACGGCCTGCTTGGTCCGCGCATTCAGCACGGCCAGCACGGCGTTCAGCGCCACCGACGGCCACATGCGGCCAAAGAAGTCGGGGAGGGTGTTGCCGGTGCTGCGGTGGGCATCCGCCGCCGTCTGCCATTCGAGCAGGTTGCAGTGGGTGATCCACATCCGGGTCAGGGCGCGCCCGATGGCGGTCAGCCGCACCTGCGTGCGGTGGGGCAGGAGGGTGGTGGTCAGGGCGATATGCAGGCCGTTGAGCATCGCCTCGTGGCCCAGGTACTGGAGGTGCCGCCACCAGGGGGTGAACGGGGGCTTGTGGGGCAGGCCGCTGATCAGGCTGGTCAGCAGCGGGGTGGCCCGCACCAGCCCGCCCACCGCCGTCCAGACCCGGCTGGGGCCGGGTAATACCGTGGCCCCGGCGACAAACAGCGCTAGCGCTGCCGGGGGTCCCAGGCTGCGCCGCAGGTTGTCGAAAATCTGCCAGCGGGCCTGGAGCGTCAGCGGGTTGCGGACCCAGGCGTTTTGCGCGTCGCGCACGCGGGGGCCGAGCCAGGCCAGGATTTGCCAGTCGCCGCGGGTCCAGCGGTCCTGGCGCAGGGCGTGGACGCTGTAGCGCGAGGGGTGATCTTCGTAGAGCAGGATGTCGCTTGCCAGCCCGGCGCGGGCATAAGAGCCTTCCAGCAGGTCGTGGCTGAGCAGCGTGTTTTCGGGGAAGCGCCCATCAACCGCCGCCTGGAACGCATCCACGTCATAAATACCCTTGCCGATATAGATGCCGGTGTGGAACAGGTCCTGGTACACGTCGGAGACGGCAGTGGTGTAGGGATCGACCCCGGTGTGCCCGGCGAAAATGCGGGCGAACGGTGAGGCGGCGGCGCTGGTGGCGGTGACGCCGACGCGGGGCTGCAAGATGCCGTAGCCCCGGACCACGCGGCGGTTCTCGTCCAGTTCGGCGTGGTTCAGCGGGTGGGCCATCGTCCCGATCAGCCGCCCGGCAGACCCGGCAGGTAGCTGGGTGTCGGCGTCGAGGGTGATGACGTAGCGCACCTGGGCTAGGATCGACTGGTCGCCCACGCGGGTGGTGTAGTCCTCACCGCCGGTGCCGCGCAGGAGGCGGTTGAACTCCAGCAGCTTGCCGCGCTTGCGCTCCCAGCCCATCCACACGCCTTCCTGGGGATTCCAGCGGCGGCGGCGGTGAAACAGGTAGAACCGGTCGTCGCCGCCATAGCGGGCGTTCAACGCGCTGATGCTCATGCGGGCTTCGTGCAGCAGGGCGGCATCGCCCGGCCCTTCCTCGGCGGCAGCATCGGGGAAGTCGGTCAAGAGGGCATAGTGGAGGTGGGGGTCGTGGTTGGAGATGTAGCGCACCTCCATCTGCTCCAATACCTCGCGCAACTGCTCCGCATCACCCAGCAGGAAGGGCACGACGACGAAGGTGCGCGCCGAGGCCGGGATGCGGGTTTTGAATTCGAGCTTGGGCAGGACGTGCGGCTGCATCACTGTGGTGATCAGGTGGTTGACCAGGCTGACCGCCAGGTTGCTGGCCGGGATCGCGGTGACGGCGGCGGTGCCCAGCAAGGCCGGGCCGCGCCCACCGTAGTGCCGGGCCAGGCCGAGGGTGGCGGCGGTGGCGGCGGCGGTAGTCCCGGCGACCAGGCTGATGTAGACCGGGGTGGGGTAGGCTTTGACGAGTCGGGCGGCCTGTTCGCGCAGGGTGGGGGCATAGCCCACCGCCGCCTCTAGCTCCGGTCGCCCCTCATCGATCAGGTAATAGCCGACATGGGCGCGGCGGGCGGCGGGATCGTGCGCGGCCCCGTCAGCGGCCAGGGCGACAGCGGTGGCGGCCACGTCGCCTTCTAGCTGATGCGCACCCCGCGCGAGCCGCTCGATCACATGGCGGTAGCGGTCGCGGGTGCCGAAATCCATCGCCGGGTAGACTCCGGTCGGGTCTTGCCGCAACTGCGCTTCGGTGAGGCTCAGGTTTTCCACGAACGTCGGCCAGTCGATGGCCGTGATCCGGCGCATACTGATGATCACGTTCCCAATCGAGGCGACCAGGGCGGTTTGCTGGCGGTGCTGGCGGCGCAGCGCCTCGTCGGTGCTGCTGCCTGTGGCGGCCAGTTGCTCGTCCAGCCAGCGCAGCACCGGGGCCAGGTCGGCATCCTGGTCGCGCAGGCGGGTGAGCATCCGGGCGGTGAAGCTGGCTTGCCGCGCCACAGCGATCCGCGCCAGAGCCGGGGGCACCGGCACCGGCTGGGCGGTCAACGCCTCGGCGCTGTTGAGCAGCATGTCGGCCCAGCGGTCGGCCTCGATCACCTGCGCCCGTAATTGCTGGCCCACGCTGACCAGGTGGGCCAATGTTTCGACTAGGCTGAGCCGCAGCATGATCGGCACCGACCACAATTCGCCCAGGGTCAGGGGGATAGACGGTGGGAGAGCGCTCTGGTAGGCCGAGACAAAGGCGGTGATCCGGCCCTGGTCGAGCGCGCTATCTGCCGCCAGCACCAGGGCGCGGGCCAGCGCATAGACGCGGGGGTAGTCGCGCAGCGACCCGCTCAGCAGCTTGGGCAACTCGCTGTAGTAGCCCTGGGGCAGGTCCACGCGGATCTCAGCGATCTGGTCCGCAATAATATAGTAGTTGTCGAGCAGCCACTCGGCCCCCGGCAAGAAGTCGTTGACCCGCCCGCCGGTTTGCTCCGGGGCGGTCTGGGTGCGCAGCCCCTCGTGGGCAACGGCGAGGAAGCGGGCTGCCGCGTCCAAGCGGGTGCGTAGCGCCTGCCCACTACGCGGGTAGAGCGTGACTGGGTGGTCGGTCGCCAGGCGGCGGGCATAGTTTGCCAGCCGTTCCGGCCCAAAGATCGCGGGGGCATCGGCAGCCGTGTCCCTGGTGGGCGGCGCTTCGACATCCGGAGCCGGGGGAGGGGAGAGGGGGCGGCGTCCGAGGCTGGTAGCGAGGCGAATCAAGGTATCCAGGGGACGGCGCGATGGAACAGCTTCGTTGGGTATAGTTGACAGCGTAGCGGTACGACTGGTGCGCAAAACAGTATCTCCGTTGGGCAAAACTACTTCTCCCGCCTTATTGCGGCAGACTCATCTAAAACGGTAAGCAAGAAAAGATCCATCCTTCCCCAACTCCCAACTCCCAACCAGCCCTGGTTGACAGGATCGGCGCGCCCGCCTATACTGAGGCGGATAAGGGGTCGCGGAGGGCAGGGACCGGGTGGAGGGGCGCAGCGCCAAATCCACCCACAGCGGCGATCCGCCTACCGCTCCCCGGTGATCGCGGTGGGCGAAGACGGTCGATCTTTGCTCCAGATGGCTTCTACCTCGCACGGCTGCTCAGGGGCAGCGGGAGGAGAAGCTATTTTTGTTGGCCTCTCCCGGCGAACCATCCACTTTGTTCGATTTGAACACTTCAAGGGGTTGACTCATGCATACCACTACTAATCCGTTGCTCACCGATGAGCACGAAGTCCTGACCGAACTGGGCGCGTTTTTGCGAATCCCGTCGATCAGCACCTTGGCGACCCACGCCGACGATGTACAGCAGGCCGCGCACTGGGTCGCTGATTATCTGACCCAGGCGGGACTGGAGCATACCCGGATTATCCCGACCGAGAAGCACCCGCTGGTCTATGCCGATTGGCTCCATGCCCCCGGCCAGCCCACGCTGCTGATCTACGGCCACTATGATGTGCAGCCGCCCGATCCGCTGGACGCCTGGCACAGCCCGCCGTTCGAGCCGACGGTGCGCGACGGGAATCTCTATGCACGGGGGGCTGCCGACGATAAAGGGCAGGTCTATGTGCATATGAAAGCGGTGGCCGGGCTGCTCCAGCGCGACGGCACCTTGCCGGTTAATATCCGCTTCTTGGTTGAGGGGGAAGAGGAGATCGGCAGCCAGGGCCTCAGCGCGTATGTCCAGGCCCACCCCGACACGCTCGGCTGCGACGTGGTCTTGATCAGCGATAGCCCGATGTTTGCCGACGGGCAACCGGCGCTGACGCTGGGCCTGCGTGGCGCGGTCAACGCGGTGGTCCGCGTGCAGACCGCCCACCAGGATCTCCATTCGGGCCTCCACGGCGGCACGGCCCCTAACGCGATCCATGCGCTGACCCATATCCTCGCCGGTTTGACCGACCGCCAGGGGCGAATCCTGATCCCCGACTATTTCCAGGCCGTGCATCCGCTCTCGTCCCAGGAGCGCGCGCAGTGGGCGACGTTGCCGTTCGATGAAGCGCAGTATCAGGAGGAGATCGGGGCGAGCGGGTTGATCGGCGAGGCCGGTTATAGTGTGCTGGAGCGCCAGTGGGCGCGGCCCACGCTGGACGTGACCGGCATCAGCGGCGGCTTCACCGGTGACGGCTTCAAAACGATCATCCCGGCGCGGGCGCAAGCCTCGGTCAGCCTGCGGTTGGTGCCCGACCAGGACCCGGCCACGGTGGGGCAGGCGCTGACGCAGGCCGTCCAGGCGTTGTGCCCCCCGTGGGCCACGGCCCAGGTAACGGTGCTAGAAGGGGCACCGGCGGTGCTGGTCGAACCGGGCACACCCGTGCTCCAGGTGGCGGCGGCGGCCCTGCACGATGCCTTCGGCGCGGAGCCGGTGATGATGCGGATGGGGGGTTCGATCCCGATAGTGTCGCTGTTCAGCCAGGCGCTGGATGCACCCTGCGTGCTGATGGGGTTGGGCCTGCCCGATGACAACCTCCACGCCCCGAACGAGAAGATGAAGCTGGACAACATCCTGCGCGGTATCGTTGCTTCGACCAGCTTTATCCAACGGCTGCACCAGTAGGTCGGGGGCACGATGCGGGAGTTCGTCGTCATCGCCATCGGCGCGGCCCTGGGGGCTAACGCGCGCTACTGGCTGACCAACTGGTTTGCCGGGCGGTTCGGGCCAGGGTTCCCCTGGGGCACCTTTTTTATCAACGTCAGCGGGGGGCTGGTCATCGA
>JBBSEL010000254.1:0-5973 GCA_038239755.1 Chloroflexia bacterium
ACAGCCCGGCGGTGGTAGACGAGATCCAGCAGGTTTATTATGGCCGGGTGATCGGGCCGGATGAACCACATCGCCCGCTCTATCCCCAGGGCTTCTACTATCCCCTGTTCCTGGTCTGGCTCCTGGTGCCACTAGCCGTGCTGCCCTTTCCCCTCGCCTCGCTGGTGTTCAAGGTGCTGGCCGGGGGGCTGCTGGTGGCCGGGGTCTATGGCACGCTCCAGATTTTGGGCTGGCCGGCCACCCGCCGCGCCCGGCTGGCCCTGAGCCTGAGCGGGCTGCTTCTGCCGGGGGCACAACTGGCGCTGCGGATCGACCAGCCGACGGTGCTGGTCTACGGGCTGTTGCTGGGCGCATTGGTGGCGCTGTGGCGGGGGCGGCTGAATCTCGCCGGGGTATTATTGGCCCTGGCCTGGATCAAGCCCCAGGTGGCCGCGCCGCTGACGCTCGGCCTGGGCCTGTGGGCGCTGGCCGAGCGGACCCGCTGGCGCATGATCGGTGCGGGCGTGTTGACCGGGATCGTGCTGCTGGTTAGCAGCGAGTGGCTGATCCCCGGCTGGCTGGGCGAGTGGCTTCACACGCTGAACGAGTACACGACCGTTACCAGCGGGGTCGGCACCGCGCCGACAGCGGCGGGGGTCGATTGGGTAGGGCTAGGGGTGCGCGGGGGGGTGGCGGTGATCGTCCTGCCGATCTGGTGGGCGGTGCGGCGGGAGCCGTTCGCGGGTCGCCGCCTCCAGTGGGCCGTCGCCGCGACGCTGGTGGGGACCACCCTGGCCCAGCAGCCCTGGCACTTCACCTACAACGAGATCTTGATCTACCCGGCACTGCTGCTGCTGCTGGCAGCATGGCTGGCACCGGGCGATGGGGCCGCCGCGATGCCCCCGCCTCCGCGTGCCCTGGCCGCCGTCACGGTGGGCGTGCTGCTGCTGAACGGCCTGCTCGACCTGCTGATCTGGATCGCCGCGCTGCTCCAGCCCGGCACGGCACTGCTGGGTCAGACCATCCCCAACCTGATCCTGCTGACCGACAAGCTGTCCTGGGGGCTGTTGCTGCTCTGCGTCCTGTTCACCTATGCCGCCTGGGGGCTGGCGCTGGTGGCCCACCCGCGCCGGGTGGTAGACCCGGTCGCCGCGCCGCGCAACCTGTAGGCGCGGATTACGGCGGGGCCGTCTCGCCGCGCCCGGTCAGCGGCGGCAGGTGGGTCTCGGCCTGCCCCAGCACCTGGCGGGTCTTGTTGCCAGAGAGCAGGCTGGTATAGGGCACGCTATAATCGGCGCGGAACCCTGTCGCGGGCAGATCACCCACCTGATAGCTCTTGATGATCCCGCCCTGGACCCAATGATCCCAGTCCCACCCCATCTGCACCCCCCCGGTGCGGGCCTGCACCCACGCGGCGGCCTCCCAGCGGGCGTTGTCGTGGGCGATCTGGTCGGTTTTGAGCAGGCCGCTGAACACGGTCAACACCAGCAGCGCGGCCAGCGAATAGACCCAGCCCAGGTCGCCCCACTCTCGCGCCCCACGCACCACAAACAGGATCACGAACGGCAGGAAGGTCAGAAGCAGCCGATCCGAAAACTGCCCGGCGAAGGCGACCGCCGACCCGAAGAGGAGAAAGCCGAGGATATAGAGCGCCGCCAGCGGGGTGAGCGGGGCGCGGGGAGTCTGCCGCAGGCTTTGCACCCAGTCCAGCAGCCCGTCGCACAGCTTCGCCACCAGCAACCCGCCCAGCAGCATCCCGATCACCCAGAGGACCCACCAGACCTGCGGCGTCCAGATCGGCTCCTGATCGTACTGGTAAAAGTCCAGGCCGCCGACGCGAAGGATGTTGCCGACCGTGCCGAAGACGAACAAGGGCTGGGGCAAGGGGATGGTCAGCGGGCCAAGTACCAGGGTCAGCGAGGGGGTATCAACGGGGATCCAGTTGCCGCCGGGCAAGGTCGCCAGGACCATCAGCGCGGGGAGCAGCAGCAGCCAGAGCCAGACCAGCCAGAGCCGGGTGGGCCGCCAGCGCAGCGCCGCCGGGACCAGCAGAGCCAGCAGCGGGAGAATATTGAGGCTGCGTAAGAGGATCACCTGGAACCAGGCGAGCTTGAACAGGAACGGAGCCGCCCCGTTCGCGGCCAGCCGTGCCGCCTGGTTGGGCGGTTGGCCGCGGGTCACCAGCCACCAGCCCGCCGCCAGCAGCAGGGGCAACAGCACCACGGCGATCATCGCCCCCCGTCGCCACTCGCGGGCGGACCAGCCCTCCAGCGCCAGGTAGAGCAGGAAGGCCAGCGGCACGAACAGGGCCTCCTCGCGGATGAGGAAGGCAGCAGCCGCAAATAGGCTGCCCAGCACCAGCCACAGCCCCCCCCGCCCCTGGCACCCACGCGCGTAGCACAGGCAGGCCAGCAGCAGCAGCGCCAGGAACGGCACATCGGTCATGAAGCTGTAGCTGAGGTGGACGAAGATCGGGTTGAAGCCGAGCAGCGCCGCGCCGAGCAACGCCCCGCCCGGCGTCACCCCCACCGTGCGCGCCAGGGCATAGAAGGCGAACAGGGCCAGGGCGGCCAGGAAGAGGGTCGATCCGGTCAGGACGGTGAAGCTGAAGCCGAGGAGCCGGGTCCAGAGCGTGCCCCACAGGACCAGCCCGATCAGGTTGGCATCGGACCAGTCGGGCATGTGGAAGGTGCCCGTGTCAAACATCTGCCGCACCGCGCCGGAATAGGCCCAATCATCAATGATCGGGTATTCGTGTTGCGGGGAGATGATCAGCAGGAAGGCGGCCCAGCCGACCGCCAGCAAGAGGAGGTTGCGAACGTCGGCCCCCGTCCGCACGAGGGGTGCCTGGACAGGTGCCGGTGCTGCGGCTTTCGGGTAAGTGGTGGTGTACATAGCAAGCCTTTGTCGCCCTGCCCGATTGTAGCATCTCTGTCGGGACCGTGTCAACCGGAACCTTCCCTTGCGACCCCGCGTAATAAAAGGTAGAATGATCGGGGCGAGGGAATTCACCCTTGCGGCACGGAGAGTCGGGCGGCGCGTATGGACCTGGGCATCAATTTCACCCAACCGTGGGGCTTGCTGGCGCTGCTGCTGGTGCCGCTGGCCTGGAGCATCGGGCGACGGAGCATCGCCGCCATGCCGCGTGCCCGGCGACGGCTCAGCCATGTCGTGCGCAGCGTGCTGATCGTCTTGCTGGTGCTAGCGCTGGCGGGCACCCAGGTGGTGCGGGCGGTGGACACGCTCGCGGTCGTCTTCCTGCTCGACCGTTCGGACAGCGTGCGCCCGGCCCAGCAAGCCGCCGCCGAGGACTTCGTGCGCCGGGCCGTCGAAGGGATGAGCGAGCGCGACCGGGCCGGGGTGATCGCCTTCGGGGCCGATGCGCTGGTGGACCGCCCGGTGAGCGCCGACCGGGTGCTGAGCGAGATTACCAGCAAGCCCGCGACCACCTTCAGCAACCTGGCCGACAGCCTGCGCCTGGGCATGGCCCTCTTCCCCGACGACGCGCAGAAACGGCTCGTCCTCCTCTCCGACGGCAACGAAAACCTGAACAGCGCCGACGCTGCCGCCCGGCTGGCGGCGGCGCGGGGCATCCCCGTGCAGGTGGTGCCGCTGCCCGCCCAGCCGGGGCGCGAGGTGCTGATCGCCGGGCTGAGCGCCCCCGTCGCCACCCGCGAGGGCGAGAACTTCAACCTGACGCTCAACATCCAGTCCACCATAGACACCACGGCCACCCTGCGGCTGCTGGCCGATGGGCAGGTGCTCAGCGAGGGGCCGGTGGGGCTGACTGGTGGCGCGGGCGGCAACACCTTCGCCCAGCCGGTGCTCGCCAGCGGCAAGGGCTTCCACACCTACCGTGCCGAGATCATCCCCCAACCCGGCACCGACACCCGCGCCGAAAACAACCAGTACAGCGCCTACACCCTGGTGGCGGGCAAGCCCCGCGTGCTGCTGGTCGAGGGCAAGACCGGCGAGGCCACCTCGCTCCAGGCCGCCCTGACAGCGGCGGGCCTGGACAGCGACCTGATTCCGCCCGACCGGATGCCGGTGGACCTGCCGACCCTGGCCCAGTACGAGGGCGTGGTGCTGGTCAACGTGCCCAACACCAGCTTGCCGAAGGCGTTGCAAACGGTGGGGCCGGACAACAGCCTGATGACGGTGGTGCGCGACCTGGGGCGCGGGCTGGTGGTGATCGGCGGCGACGAGAGCTATGGCGTGGGCGGCTATTTCCGCAGCGCGCTCGAAACGATGCTGCCGGTGAGCATGGACCTGCCCTCCAAGCTAGAGATCCCGACGGTGGCGATGGTGCTGGTCATCGACCGGTCGGGCAGCATGGCCTCGGAACACGGCGGCAGCGACACCGGCTCCAGCAGCGGCTCGACCACCACCTCGAAGATGGAACTGGCAAAAGAGGCGGCCTATAACGCGGTGGCCCAACTGAGCGGGCGCGACTATGTCGGCGTGGTCGCCTTCGACAATGCGGCCAACTGGGTCGTGCCGCTGGGGCCGTTGCAAGACCCGCTGGGCCTGCGCGACAAGATCGGCTCGATGTCGCCCGGCGGGGGCACCTATATCTACAGCGGGTTGGCCGAGGCAGTGACCGCGCTGGAAACGAACAACGCCCGCTCCAAGCACATCATCCTGTTGACCGATGGGCAGTCGGAGGGCGGCGACTACGCCGGGCTGCTGGACCGGATGGACAAGGCCCATATCACCCTCTCCGGCGTGGCCGTGGGCCAGGATGCCGATGCCAGCCTCCTGCAATACCTGGCGGCCAAGGGCGGCGGCAACTACTACTTTGCCGACGCGAGCAACCTGCCGCAGATCTTCGCCCACGAGAGCCACATCGCCGCCCGCTCCTACATCATCGAGCACCCGTTCACGCCCAAGCGCACCGCGCCCAGTCCGATCCTGCAAAACATTCCCGAAACCCCGCAACTCCTGGGATATGTCGGCACCACGCCCAAACCGAACGCGACCATCGCCCTGGTGACCGATGTGGGCGACCCGCTCCTCGCCCACTGGCAGTATGGCCTGGGCCGCGTGGTCGCCTGGACCTCGGATGCGAGCGGGCAGTGGGCCAAGAACTGGATCGGCTGGGACAAATTCCGCGACTTCTGGGGGGCGGCCCTGCGCTGGAGCCTGGGGGTCGAGGGCGGCGGCACGCTCCAGTCGCGGGTGGAGTTGGACGGCGCGACGGCGCATGTCAGCGTGGACGCGGTGGATGCGGGCGGCAGCTACCAGAACGATCTCCAGGTGGGCGCGGTGCTGGTCGCCCCCAATCGCATCACCGACACGGTGACCCTGCCGCAGACCGCTCCCGGCCACTACGAAGGCACCTTCCCGGTGCGCGAAGAAGGCTCGTATCTGGTCCGCGTCAACGCCACGGGCAAAGACCTGAACACCGGGCAGACGGTCGGCCTGGTCGTCCCCTACTCGCCCGAATACAAGGTGCAGCCTACCGACACCGGCCTGCTCTCCCGCCTCGCCGCGGCGACCAACGGGCAGGTGCTAGCCCTGGACGGGGCCGACAGCGCGGCGGCGGTCTTCCGCCACGACCTGCCGCCGGTGCGCCGGGCGGTCGATCTGTGGCCCTGGCTCTTGCTGGCAGCGATCCTGCTCCTGCCGCTCGATATCGGCCTGCGCCGGGTGATGATCGGCTGGCGCGATGTGGGGCGCTTTTGGGGCGAACTGCGGGGCCGCGTGCCGGTGCTAGCCGGGGCGGGGCCACTGGTCCCCAGCGACGCTGAAGCGCAGGCCAGTGTAGGCCGCCTGCTGGATGCTCGCCGCCGCGCCGCCCCCCGCCTGACCCGCCCCCCGGCCAGCGAAATCGCCGCGCAAATCGCGCAGCCACTCCCGACCCCGCCCCCCGCGCCGGTCAGTGGCACGCCGGTCTCCCTCTCCCAATCCGGTACCGGCGATCAACTGGCGGGCCGCAGCCCCCGCGCTACGGCTCCCCCGCCTCCTGCCCCAACCCCAGCGGACCCGGCGGCG
>JBBSEL010000255.1:0-5956 GCA_038239755.1 Chloroflexia bacterium
CAGGTGTACACAGCGTTATGACCCGATCTCAGGTGGGGCAGGACCTATGCTTTCTCAAGAGAGACGTAGGCCCGGGTGATCGATCCTGTGCGTCACCCTACGGCGACGGAAGCGTGAGCGACGGGTCGTTGGGCCTGCTGTAGGTGATGGTTATGTGGAGTTGCATAGTAGCCGGTGGGGACTGCATGTTATTGGCCGCATCATAATAGTGGTCGGTGAGGGTGTAGACGGCCTGGTTCATCACCAACTTCTGGATCAGCCGGGTGGCCGGGTCTAGATAGATCGTGCCGTTGCCGATGGGGGGTCGGGTCTGCCCATCAGGAAACGGCTCAATAATGCCGCCGGCGCGCAGGCTATAGGGGGCAAGCTCGAAGGTGAAGGCCTGAGTCGGTACTCCGTTCCCCGGCGCTGCTGCGGAAACTTCGCGGAAATCCCAGGCCGCAATCAGTTCACGCCGAAAGAAGGTAATGTTATCAAGCTCAGTCCACAGACCCGCCCCATCTATAGACACCCCACCGGGGAATACAATAGTCAGCGTACCGTCTTGCTTGAGCCAGGTCCCATCGCTCTTAACGTAAAACTGACCGTTGCTCATTAACGTTTCATTGCCGCCATATGCACTCTGATTGGTATGGGCATAGAAGTTGTCGGGAGCAACAACATCAATATCATTCGTGACCGTGTCAGTAAAGCCGTCGGTAGTGGCGACGCTCTGCACATGGTAGGGCGACAAAGCATCCATCGCCGCCATCACCCGGGGGACCAGATCCGGCGTAGGAGTCGGACCGGCACTGCTGGCGGCGTCATGCTGGGTGAGCAACAGCGTGATCGTGTTCTCTGGGCTGCTGGTGACATCGTTCTTATACAGGTGGACCACCAACCGCATGATGTAATGGGTGGTGGGATCAATGGCAACCGTCCCCTCACCGATGAACGGGATGCGGCCACTCCGCGCATCCGGGGGCACCACCAGCTTACCGCTTACATCCGACCCGAACAAGGAAATGGGGAAGTGGAACTCCTCGGTCGGGACCGTGCCGATGGGGACAGGCCCGGCGGCCTGGAAGTCCTGGGCGAGAGCCAGATAGAGGAGGGTATATTCCACCGGGTCCATACTGGCGTGAAGCTGCCGCCACTGGCCGGGTTGGGTGGGTACATAGTCGCCCGCACCCGGCGAGCCATTGCTCATGGTCTGATCATAATGGACATTATGCAGATGGTCCAGCGTATCCAGGGCTTGCGCTACCAGGGGGGGCAACCCGGCGTTGGGGGTGGCAGGCAGGGGGATCAGCGCCTGGCTCAAGTCTAGCGGCGGCAGGACCAGCGCGGGATCATCCAGCCGACTGAACGTGAATTGATAGATGATTGGCCGAGGCGGGACCGGCGGGGTGGGATCGGAAACCCCATTAGGCAACAGCGCCCCCGGCGGAAGGGTCAGAATGAGCTGCACAATACGGTGGCTGGCTTGCTCAATCCAGATTGTGCCGCTACTGACCGGGGCCGCCGGAGTGGGGGTCGGGGCACCGGGGCTGAACTTTGTTGCATCCACGGTGAAAGTGATGCGCCGGGCACGAATGCTCCCTATCGTATCATCAACCCCGCTATCCTGAAAGTCCTGCCCGGCAGAGAGATAGGTGCGGGCCTGGCCCAGGAGCTGAATGTTGGGAACGGCGAGGGAAGCTGCGAAATTGTCAGTATCCAGGGTCAGGAACGACTCGGCGGCAGGCAATTCCAGGGCAGCCTGGAGCACCCAGCGGTCACCGGCCTTGCGAAAGATCTTGCGCTGAGTGAAGATGTGCTCGACCTGCTGCCCGCCGACGCGGCCTTTGGTATACCCTTCGCTGACGCCCAGGTAGTCCCCTTCCAGGTCGGTGTCGTAGTCTGCCCCCAGGCCCGTGGCCTGATAGTGATAGTGATAGCGGCTCAACGCCTGCGTGGCGCTGATGGCCTGGCTAATGAACGCGGCATCTATGGGGCCGGAGGTGAGGGGGGCAGCAGCAGGCATCGTGCCGGAGGGGCTGGGGGTGGCCGGGGCGAGGGCGGGCAGAACCGGCGTCGGGGTGGTGTTGGGTGTGGTCAGATCACAGGCGGCCAGAACAACCAGCATGACCACGAGGCCGGGGACCAGGCTTCGCTGAGAGAGCATAGGCAGTGGCGCTTTCGGTATGGGCATAATCCCAGCCCACTCCACTCTAAACACAGAGGGGTTCCCTTGCGGGAACCCCTCTGTCCCCCACCGGCTCGGCGGGGTTCAATAGGCAATTAGCGACCAGCATCTCAGGCAACCGAGATGCGGGACTGGACACCAAAATTCGGCACCGGGGTCCATTCCAGCTCTTTCGCTTCCTCAGCTTCCAGGATGGCCTGGAGGCTGCGTAGGGCGCGATATTGCAGGGCACGAATGGCACCCTCTTTCTTGTCCATCATCGTCGCTATTTCGCTGTTGCTGTAGCCCTCAATGAACTTCAGACAGATCACCTGGCGCTGCTCTCGCGTCAGCTTGAGGATCGCCTGGCGCAATTCGCCGGACCCCAGGCTGCGGGCCAACGCCAGCTCCGGGTCAATCGGCTCCTCGCGGATCAACAGGGTATCGTTCAGCGGCAAAATCTCGCGCCGGGTGCGATAGTGGTCCACGACCAGATTATGCGCCAGCCGATACAGCCAGGACGAGAACGGGTAGCCATACCAGGTATAGCGGCCAATCGCTTCCCAGGCCTTCAGAAATACCTGCCCACAGAGGTCCTCCGCCTCCGTTGCATCACCCACCTTGTAATAGACGTACTTATAAATCTTTTCGACGTAGGCATTGTAGAGTTCGGCAAAAGCATCGGGATCGCGCTGCGACGCTCGTTGCGCCAGTTCTGCCTCGTTGGTGATCATGAACCCTTCCCCTCCTGATGCACGCCCCGGGTTGACCGAGCAACCTCATTTGCGCCAATACTGCGTGCTTGTCCTCCAACTAAGCAATTAACATGCCACACCCGCCGGTCTCACCCCGTTATGACCCCGCTTGCACCCAGGCACGCATGTGTGTATAATGGCACCAATCCGCATGTTCCGTGCCAGGAATGTGCCGCCTCAGGAGGATCCGTGCGCCAGTGGATTTAGCACTGCAATTAGGGCAGGAACAGCAGCTTCGTGTCTCTCCCACGCTCATTGTGCTGAACCAGCTACTCGCCCTCTCCTCACAGGAACTGCAACAACTGGTCCAGCAAGAGCTGACCGAGAATCCTGCGTTGGAACTGGTCGAAGGGCATCCGTGCCCAAGCTGCGGCACGCCCAGTGTGGGACCGTTGTGCCCATTCTGCGAGCAGCCGACGGCACCCCAGACCAACCCGGCCCCCACCCCCAAAGACGCCGTGGCAAGCGATCAGATCGGGGACGATTATTACGACAACTTCGGCGAGAACCGGCACGCGACCAATAACCAGGACGACGACGGCGGCGAGTTCGACCCGATGACCCTGGTTGCCAGCCAGCCGGGGCGGTTCGATGCGTTGCTGTCCGACGTGGCGACCATGCTGGTGCCGGAGGACCGCCCGATCCTCACCTACCTGATCGGCAGCCTGGACGAGCGCGGCTATCTCAGTTGCTCGTTGGAAGACGTGGCGACGGCCTGCGGGGTGAGCGTGGCCCACGCCGAGGCGGTACTCCATACCCTGCAACACGTCGCCCCGACAGGGGTGGGCGCGCGCAACCTGCGCGAATGCCTGCTGCTCCAATTGGACGAGATCAAGCAGCGCGGCACCCCACCGCTGGTGCCCTTCGTAGAAGAGATCATCACCACCTACCTGGCCGAACTGGGTGAACATAAATTCACCATGATCGCCCACACGCTGGGTACCAGCTACGAGAGCATCGCCCGGGTGCGCGACTTCATCAAGATGTACATGAGTCCCTACCCGTCGCAAGATGGCGGGTCGCGCCCCTGGAACGGGCCGTCGCCGGTGCGCTTCGTCGCCCCCGATGTGATCATCCGGGCGCGGGGCGGGGCGCTGGAGGTCGAGGTGGTCGAGTCGCTGCGCTTCAGCCTGCGGATCAACCCGCTCTATCACCGGCTGTCGGCGGCGGCGGCGATCCACCCGCAAGGGCGCGTGCCGCTGTCCAACGGGAACGGCGCGCACAGCGCCAACGGCAAGGACGGCGCACATAATCAAGAGGCCACCCCGCCGTTCCTGGCGGGCACCGAACTTTATACCCCCCAGCATCTCCAGGACGCGATGTCGGACGGCGACAAGGATCATATCCGCCGCTATGTCGGACGGTCCAAGCTGTTCATCTCGAACATTGCCCAGCGGCGCGAAACGATCCGGCGCATCACCACTTGCCTGGTGACCATTCAGGAAGAATTCTTGCGACAGGGCATCCGCCACTTGCAACCGCTGACCCGCGCCCAAGTCGCCCAGTATCTCGGCCTGCATGAGTCCACCGTCAGCCGCGCCACCGCCGACAAGTACGTGATGTTGCCCAACCGCCAGGTGATCCCGTTCTCCGACTTCTTCCAGGCCTCGTTGAGCGCCAAAGACAT
The DNA here is from genome assembly GCA_038239755.1 of Chloroflexia bacterium. Lineage (GTDB taxonomy): Bacteria > Chloroflexota > Chloroflexia > QHBQ01 > JAICKM01 > JBBSAN01. The sequence continues at coordinate 4,529 of JBBSEL010000255.1, forward strand.
GATCAAGGAGATGATTACCACCGAGCCGCGCCCGCTGACCGACAAGGAAATCGTGCAACGCCTGCGCCATCAGGGCGTGCGGATTGCGCGGCGCACCGTCACGAAATACCGGAACCAGTTGGGGATTCTGCCCTCGACGTTTCGGTAGGAGTCATTAGTTATTAGTCGTTAGTTGTTAGTTGACTAGCGAAGGACGCAGAGAGTGCAGGATTACAAGAAGCTGAAGGTGTAGGAGAAGAGCCACCAACTGACGTTGGCCGTATACAAAGTAACGGCCAGTTTCCCGCGTGAAGAGGTATACGGTCTGACAAGCCAGATGCGGCGGGCTTGCGCCTCGGTGCCCACCAATATTGCAGAGGGATGTGGCCGGGGTGGAAATGCGGAGCTTGCCCGCTTTTGCGGATCGCCGCCGGATCGGCCAGCGAACTGGAGTATCAACTGCTACTTGCCTATGATCTCCGCTTCCTGGATCGCACAGAGTACGACGCCCTCAGTGACGAGGCAGGTGAAGTGAAGCGCATGTTAGGGGCGCTGATCCTCAAGCTGAGAACCAACACTAACAACTAACAACTAACGACCCAGGAGACCCCATTGGATCAAGACCGGCCCCCTGATGGTACGCTGACCGACCCCGCCGACATTGCCCAGCTCCGCGACGCAATCACCGCCCTCCAGGGGGGCGACCGTGAGCGCGCCCGCACCCTGTTCAACGAGCTTGTCCAGCGCGCCTATCGCGACGTGAACGCCTGGCTGGGATTAGCGATGAGCAGCGACGACTCGGTCGAAGCGTTCGGTGCGCTGCGCAACGCCAACCTGGTCCAGCCCGACAACCCCTTCATCGCCGGAGCCGCCACCGAGCTAGCCAGGCGCTGGCCGGAGCAAGCCGCCACCGAAGGGATCGACCAGTTGGGCGCGGCCCCGCAGGACCGCGATCCCCTGGCCGCCAGCATCGCCCTCCCCAGCGACCACCTCGCCAACCTGGAGCGGGTCGGCGTGCCCGCCGATGCCGATTCGGAGGCCGTCGCCACGGCGGGGGGTGCCCGGCTGGCCGAGGGCCAGCACCGCGTGGCCGGAGACGAGCGCCGCAGCGGCGGGGGCAGCGGGCGACGGGTGTTGACCTTCGTCGGCCTGGCCCTGGTCGCCGTGCTACTGATCGGGGTCTTCTACACCGCGTTGCAGAGTTCGGGGGTGTTCCAGCCCCTCGCGCCGACGGCCACCGTCACCCCCTTGCCCACCCTGCCCCCGCCCCAGGTGCGCTTGCCGCCGACCGCGCTGCCCCGCACCGCCGCCCCCGTCGCCACCCCGGCAGAGACCGCGCTCGCACTACCGAGCGAGACCCCCAGCAGCGCCGCCGTGACCCGCCAGACCGCGCTGAAAGCGGTGCAGGAGGGGCGCTTCGCCCAGGCCGTCCCGCTGCTGGAGCAGGTC
>JBBSEL010000256.1:0-5948 GCA_038239755.1 Chloroflexia bacterium
ATCGCCCACTCCCGATCGAGCCGCCCGTCGGTAGTGAAGCGCACGATCCGCCCGCGCAGATCGATGGCGTAGACGAGGCCGTCCGCCGTCACCGCCACATCGAGAGGCTGCTCCAGCGGGGCCAGCAGGCTGGTCCCATCGGGCCAGGCCGCCAGCACCGACCCATCGCGGGCGATATGCACCACCCGGCTGGTCGCCGTGTCCGCTACCCAGAGCGTGCCGTCGGGAGCCGCCGCTAGCCCGCTGGGATGGGTCAGCCCCACCTGCGCCTGCGAGAACAGCCCCGGCGAGTGCCCCTGCGCGTCGAACAACTGAATATCCCCATAGCCCGCGTCCAGCACCGCCAGCACGCCGTCGGGGGTCACGGCCAGGTCGCTGGGCAGGGCGAAATGCCCCGTCCCTTCGGGACCCGCCGTGCCCACCGTCCGCGCCACCTGCCCATCGGGGCGGTAGAAAATCAGCCGCTGGTGGCCCGAATCGGCCACCACCACCTGCCCGTCGGGCAAGACCGCCACGCCCCGCGCCTCTTGCCAGGGCAGCCCGCTTTTGATCGCGCGCTCCTGTTGCCCCGAAAAATCGGGGGCACCGGCATTGATCACCGTCGCGTCGGGGGCGTGCGCGCCGGGCCGCTCTGTCGCGGGCCAGGCCCCGCCCGGCTGATCGGTCAGCGCGTCGGGCGGCAGCAGTTCGCGCCCGCCCCCCGGTGGCGTCCAGAAAAAGTCGAAGCGCTGGTTGGCGTGCGTCGCCTGGAGGCGGATTTCTAAAGCGTGGTCGCCGGCGGGCAGGTCCACCGTGGCCGGGAAGCGGGACTGCGTCGCCAGGGCGGGGATATTGTTCGCCCCGACCACCCGCCCGTCGATCAGCACACTGACCTGCGCATCCGTCACCGGGTCGAACTGGTATGGCCCGCCCTGGCGGAGGTGGAGCGTGCCGTGCCAGGCCACCGCCACGTTCGCGCTGCCGACCATCGCGCCGTTCAGGCTGCGCCAGCTCAGCACCCCGTCGCGGCGGGCGATCAGCCGGATCGCATCGGGCGGCATCGCCAGGGGTACGGCGGTGAAGAACGCCTCAAACGGGGCGACCTCGTAGCTGTCGGCCACCAGCACCCCCGGCGGCCCATTCCACAGGTAGGTCGGGCTGACCGGCACCAGCAGCCCGTTCCCGGTGCCCCAGCGCAGTTCGACCACACCGCTGGGGTCGGCCAGGGTGCCCGCCAGCCGCACCTGATGCACCCCCCGCGCCAGCACCACCGGGGCATCCACGGCCACCGTGCTGCCCGCCGCCATCGTCAGCACCACCCGCCCATCGATCTCCAGCATGGCCCCGGCAGGGGCGGTCAGGTTCAACTCGTAAGTACCATAGACCGGGGCGACCAGCCCGCCCAGCCATTGCGCGGCCAGCGGATAGGTCATCCACGACGGGGGGCGGATCGCGGCGGGCGGGTCGGTGCTGGCCGTGCCCAGCCGCGTCTCCGGGCGCTCGAACAGCGGCCCTTCGGGCGGGCCATAGCGGGCGGTCACCTGGCGGCGGGCGGCGAAGGCGGCCTGGGTCACCTGCTCGGCGGTGAAGAACGGCACGCCGTTGGGCCGAGGCACGATTTCTTGCGTGCCCGCCGGGTAATAGCGTTCCAGCGTCGGCAAATAGGGCAGGTAGGGGTCGAATACCAGGAAATGCACGTTTTTGCCCTGGTCCCCGGTGATCGGCAGTTCCTCGCTGATATTGCCCAGGTCGCGCCCGGTCACATGGTTCGCCAGGAACAGCCCCGCCCCGTTCCACCAGAGCAGGTCGGGCGCGGCCATCTGGTAGACGGTGTCCTTGCGGTAATCCAGCTTCTGGGCGTAGCGCCCGGCCAGCGAGTACCCGTAATACTGCCCCACCGGAGCGTACTGGAGAAAGTAATAGGACAGCGTTTGTGCCCCCAACCCAGCGACCAGCAGCGCGATCAGCCCGGTCATCGCCCCTTGGAGCAGCCCCGCCCGCGACCGCCACGGCACCCGCCAGCGCAGGGGCGGCGCACCCGTTGCCACCCGGTCGAGATAGACCGCCGGGATCAGCGCCAGGGTGGGCACCATCCCGGCCACGCGCTGCAAGGTCGGGGTGTCGGTGGTCAGCGCCGCCCCGGCCAGCCCGCTGAGCAGCCAGATGCCCAGCACGGCGAAGCGGACATCGCCCGCCCGCCAGACCAAATAGGCCGTGCCCAGCACCCACAACGCCGCCCACAGCACCGGCAAGATCGGCTGCCCGGTGGGGTAGAACGGACCGCGCTCGCTGCCGACATCAAACGCCCGGTAGGTCGCCTCCAGTTGCCGGGCCAGCACCACCCCCAAATCGTGGGTGTTGTACTGGGCAAACATCTGCACCTGGATCGGCTGTGAGGTGATCGCCACGCCATTGGAGCGCGCCGTAAACGTATCAGGATGCGCCAGCACAAACAACCCGTTCGGCCCCCAGGTCAGCGCCGCCGCCAGGGCCAGCAGCACCAGCCCCGGCCCATAGCGCCGTATCCCGGCCCGCCCCCAGCGGGCCAGCACATAGATCGCCACGAGAACCATGAACAGCGGCAAGAGCTTGCCCGACACGTAGCCGTAGAGGGTTAGCCCGCCTGCGATCCCGCTCCAGATCCAGTCGAGCGGGCGTCGCCATTTCAACGCCTTATAAAGATAATAGAAGCAGAGGAGCCAGGTGAACAGCGTGATCGTGCTTTCGCCCGCCGTGCGGCTGAACTGGATGGCGAAGTCGGACACCGCCAGCAGCGCCCCGGCGATCAACCCCACGCGGGGCGACCAGGCCACCCGCCCCAGCCGGTAGGTGAACCAGACCGCGCCGATGCCCGACAGCGCATGGACCATCCGCGCCCCGGCGAACGTATCGCCAAACACCCGCAGCGATTGCCCCACCAGCCAGAAGTAGGCGCTGGGCACCCCCCACCAGCCCGTGCCGAAAAACTGGAACGTCGCCTCGTTGACCGGCTCGCCTCGGATCACATGGCGGGCATCCATCGCCCGGTCGCCCTCGTCGGTATACGGCCCGGTCGGGATCATCTCCAGGTTCCACAGCCGCGCCACAATCGCCACGAGGAGGATCACCCCCACCGCCAGCCATTCGGTCCGGCTCACCGGCGGCTCGTCGGCGGGTTCCGCCGGGTCGTGCGGCACCAGGGTCGCCCCGCCGGGCCACGGCCCCATTCCGGCGAAGGTGAGCACCAGCGCGACGAGCATCCCGCCCCACACCCACGGGGCCAGCGGGTGCCCCCAGTCCTGCCCCAACAACCACGCGCACCACCCCGCCAGCGCGGCGACGATGCCCAGCCCCAGCACGGTGCCGGGCCAGCCGACCCGCGCCCGCACCGCCCGAAGGCGAGTGCTGAATGCTGAGGACTGAGGACTGAGGACTGAGGACTGAGGACTGAGGACTGAGGACTGTGTGCCTGCGACGACGACGCGCCGCCGTCCGGGGGTCGCCTCAGGGGCGGCAGGGGTGGCCCGCCCCGGCAGCCGCAGCCCGTCGCGCACCCAGGCGACCAGCCCTACCAACAGCACCGCCACCTGCACCAGCCCGGTGCCCAACGCCCCATTCAGCCCCGGCGTCCCCCCAGGGCCGGGCCGCATCAGTATCTCCCCCACCCCAGCCAGCACCAGCGCCGTCATCCCGGCCAGCCACGCCCGGTAGCGCCACAGCACCCCCGCCCACGCAGGCACCCGCACCCCGACCCTGGCGCGAGCCGTCGGGGCGGCGGGATAGGCAGGCGCGGATTGGCGCGGGTCGGTCTGTTCCATGTCTTACGTCGTACCGTTTCTAGAGCTGCACGCCGTCAGCGCAAGCCGGGTGGGTTCCAGGGTGGGAATACTTCTCGCTCGTCCCAGGTCGCCCCGCCATTGGTTGTGCGAAAAACGCGCCCCTGGGCCGCCAGCCAGAGGTGCAAATCATCAATGTAGGTCAGTGGCCCATAGAAGGCATCACCGGGGTTCGGGATGTCATAAGCCATAGCCGCATCCCAGGTTTTCCCGTTATTCAAGGTGCGCATCAACGTGCCGCGTTGCAACACGGCCCAGGCATGGGCTGGAGCGGTCACGACAAGGCTATCAACATGGCCGACCGCCGGGAAATTCGCCAGCCCCTCCGGCTGACTCTCCGCAACGACTTTCCAATGGTTCCCGCCATCTTGAGAGGCGTAGATGAGTTTCTTTTCCATATCGGTTGCACCCGCGCTGCCACAGATGACCCAAAGCTGCCCAGCGCCAACCCCTGAGAAATTACGGCGATAACTACCGCAGGGCGGCGCGGGCAACGGCTGCCAGGTCTTGCCCCCGTCATGGGTCGCCGCCAACCCCCCATCACTCAGAACCCAGGCATCCTGGGCACTGCGCCGAACAAACTGGGCTGACGGCCCCAAAATCGGAAGTGGTATTGGGTGATTCTCCCAACTCAGGCCTTGATTACTTGAGGTCCGCAGGAGAAGAGGGCACGACCCATCGGTGGCACAAAACGTTTCCAGCGCCCAAACACTTTGCCCAAATGGCGCAATCGCCACCACCGTGACGCCCGGACTGTCATCTCGCCAGGTCTTGCCACCATCCCGCGTCACGAATAAGCCGGGATTATAGACCCAGCCCACATCCGCACTGACCAGGGTCACGGCACTCGCATCATGGGGTCCCGGCGCTAACGGTGACCAACTCTCCCCGCTGTCCGACGTGGCACGCACCGCAATCGAACACGAATGATCCGGAGTGCAGGTTGTGCCTAGCACCCACCCATGCTGCACATCGCTAAAGGAGAGGCTGCCAATCTGATAAATAGGGACTTGCGTTGGCTGCGGAAGGGGCGGCGGCACAACCACAACCAGCCGCCCCGCTATCGGCGGCACCGTGGGTGAGGCCATCGGCGTCGCTGTCAGCGGCACCGGCGACGGGATCAGCACCGGCGTCGGCTTCAGCGGCGGCGTGTCGCACCCCGCCAACAGTGCCAGGACCACCAGCAGCACGGCCCCAAGCAACCCCCAACCTCTAGCCCCCATCCCTGGCTCCTCCTTCGACCCCCGCCGGAAAATTATAGCACACCCACCTGCGAGAATCCAAAAGCTAGTAACAGTCAGAAATCAGCAACGACCACGCACTGATCAGGATCCAAAGCCCGGCTGTGCTTGTCCATACGCACACCCCACCAGCAGCACACAATCGGCGCAGCGTGGCCCCCGCGCCCGGCACGTCGCCTTGCCGTGCGCCACGATCAGCGCGTGGTACTCCCCGAAGAGGGCCGCGTCGGGCGGCAGCGCCGCATGGAACCGCGCCTGCAATTCATGGTACCCCACCGTCGGTGCGCACACCCCCAGCCGGGTCATCAGCCGGATCGTGTAAGCGTCGATCACGAACGACGGCTCCTTCGCCGCGTAGAGGACGATGCAATCCGCCGTCTCCGGCCCGATGCCAAAGAGCGCCAGCAACTGAGGTCGCAACGTCGCCGCCGGGGCTGCCTGCATCCGCGCCAGGTCGCCGCCATAGGTCGCGTCCAGCCAGGCCAGGACCCCCAGGAGCGTGGCCGCCTTCCGCGCCCGCGACCCCGCCGGGGCGATCAATTCGGCCAGGGTCGCCGCATCCAGCGCCCGCATCCCCTCCGGCGTCAGCGCCCCCGCGCGGGCCAGCCGTGCCAGCGCCCGCTCCACATTGGTCCAACTGGTATGCTGCGTCAGCACCGCCCCGACGATCATCTCCCACACCGTCGCCGCCGGCCACCACCCCTGCGCCCCATACCGCTCCAGCAGCCGGGCGTACACGGCCTGCAAATCGGCGCTATCTCCGCCCTCCATCTATGCTCCCCTGCGTGAAACGTGAAACGTGACTCGTACTGCGTATTGCGTATTGCGTATTGCGCGTTCCTGGCCCCTGGCCCCAGACCCCAGACCCCAGACCCCACGTCACCCCACACCTTTCACGGTTAACGTTTAATGC
>JBBSEL010000257.1:0-5933 GCA_038239755.1 Chloroflexia bacterium
CATGAAGAAGCCCGCCGGTCCCCACACCCCTTTGACCAGTTCGGTGCCGATGAAGACCAGCCCCAATGTGAGCAAGACCTGATAGATCGGGCGCGAATAGAGCGGGCGGATCATGCTCCACTCGACCAGCGCGCCCAGCACCGCCCCGCCCAGCGCCCCAAAGACCAGGGCCAGCACGAAGCGCAGGTCGAGCGACAGCCCCAGAACCCAGGTTTCGCCCGCCCCCCGCACACCGATCAGGGCCAGGGCGATCAGGAGGGCAATCCCCCCGCCGATCAGGCTGCGCCAGCCGGTGCCGGGGGTGCGCGACTCGGCGGTCTGGATGCGGGCCATGACCACGCCGAACAACAGCCCCGCCGCCGCCAGGCAGACTACCCGGATCAGGTAGCGCTCGGGCGGCTCCTGCGCCTGGTCGGTGGCGACGGCTCCCCCGGTGGAGGTAGCCGAGTTCGCCGCCAGCGCCAGCAGGTCAAAGCCCCACAGCCCGACCAGCGCCAGCCCGGTCCCGGCCAGCCCCACCAACCCGTTCACGATCCGGTCGGTGCTCATCGTCCTTTGGAGCGGGCGCAGGCGGCCCACCAGCCATGCACCGACGGCCAGCCCGCCCCCGATTGCCAGCATAAACGGCAGCGTGTTGAGGATCATGCGCGGGTTGGCGTAGAGGGTGTACCCGAAATAGGCCCCCAGCATGAAGAACAACCCGTGGGCAAAGTTGAGCACGTCCATCAGCCCGAAAATGAGGGAGAGGCCGGACGTGACCAGGAAGTACAACGCCCCCAGCGTCAGCCCCGACAAGAGCGTGGCCGCGATGATCCGCGGCTCATACTGCCCGCTCATCCAGATCAACACCAGCCCCACCAGCCCTGCGGTGATGAGCAATGACTGGTATCGGCGTAGTGTGTTCCCCATTCGGTCTCCTCAGTAGCAGCGGCGTGACGAGCAGCGAGCAGCGAGTAGCAAGTGGTCAGTGGTCAGTGGTCAGTGATAAGCTTCACGCTGTACTCTTCGCGCGCCACTCGCTGCTCACTACTCGCTGCTCGCTGCTCGTCACGCCGCTCCCAGATAGCGCGTGATCACCGCCGGGTCCGCCACCAGATCGGCCATGTGGCCTGATTGGGCGGTGCGGCCATCGTCCAGAATGTAATACTGGTCGGCCAGTTGGGCGGCCATGCGGAAGTTTTGTTCGACCAGTAATACGGTCATGTGGGCCGACAGGCGGCGCAGGGCGGTGACGATGTGCTCGATAATGATCGGGGCCAGCCCCTCGCTCGGCTCGTCTACCAGCAACAGGCGATTGTCGGGCACCAGGGCGCGGCCTATCGCCAGCATCTGCTGCTGTCCGCCGGAGAGTTGCCCGCCCTGAAGCTTATAGAGCCGCTTCAGGTCGGGGAACAGCTCGAAAATGAGGTCGCCCCGGCGGGTCAGGTCGCCCCGGCGGCGCTCGGCGATCTTCAGGTTCTCCTCTACCGTCAGGTCACGGAAGACGGCGCGATGCTCCGGCACATAGCCCACCCCCTGCGCAGCGATGGCGAAGGCCGACCGGCCCTGGATCTCGTCACCACCCAGCACGATCCGCCCGGTGCGCGGCGAGAGCAGGCCCATGATCGAGCGCAACGTGGTCGTCTTGCCCGCGCCGTTGCGCCCTAGCAAGGCGGTGATGCTGCCCTGCGGCACGGTCAGCGACACCCCTTCGAGGATGTGGTACTGGCCGATAAAGGTATGGATCGACTCAACCGTGAGCAGGTTCGGCATCGCTCAAACTTTCCCCCAGGTAGGCTTGCTGCACTGCCGGGCTGGCCCGAATTTCGGCGGGCGTCCCTTCGGCCAGCACCTGCCCCTGGTGCATGACGGTAATCCGGTCGGACACGTTCATCACGATCCCCATGTTATGCTCGACCAGCAGGATCGTCTTGCCGGTCGTCTCGCGCACGCTGCGGATGATGTCGAGCAGGAGCGGCACCTGTTCAGAGGCCATCCCGGCGGTCGGCTCGTCCAGCAGGAGCACCTGGGGGTCGGCGGCCAGCAGGATCGCCAGTTCCAGCCGCCGCTTGTCGCCGTGGGGCAGCGCCACCGCCAGCGATTCGGCCCGCTCCACCAGCCCCACCTGGGCCAGCGCCTGCCGCGCCCGCTCCTCGTAGCGGCGGAAGCGGCCCGCCGTGAGCCATAGCTTGAGGCTGTCGCTGCCCTGCGCCTGCGCGGCCAACCGAGCGTTTTCCAGCACGGTCAGGTTGGGGAACAGGTTGGTGATCTGGAACGAGCGCCCCACGCCGAGATGGGCCATGCGGTGCAGGGGCGTGCCGGTGATATCGCGCCCGCGCAAGAGCACCTGCCCCCGCGTCGGCTTGATCGTCCCGCTGATCAAGTTGAACAGCGTCGTCTTGCCCGCGCCGTTCGGCCCGATTACGGAGTGGAGCGTGCCCGCCTCCACCTGCAAGCTGACCCCGTCCACGGCCCGCAAGCCGCCGAAGGAGCGCGATAGATCTTTGGTTTCGAGAACGGTATCGGTCATGGGGGTTGGGGTGAGGTTTGAAGTTTGAGGTTTGAAGTTTGAGGTGGGGGTGAGAACCGGTAATCTGGTTCTCACCCCAGGCTCATATACTTAAAACCTCAAACCTCAAACTTCAAACCTCGTAAAAACTACTTGCCGCAGCGGCCCAAAGCTTCCGGGACGGCGCACGGGGGCGCGGTTTCGGCGGCCTTGAACAGCTTGATCAGTTGGAAGAATTTGTAGTCGGGATCCTTCGTGTTGGTCAGCTTGACCAGGGCCATCGGTTGCAGCAGCACGTGGTCGCTGGTGCGGATGCTGTAGGCACCCTTCGGCCCGTCGAACTGCATCCCTTCTAGCGCCCGGATCATGCCGTCGGCACTGGGGTCACCGTCGGTCGCGTCCAGCGATTGGACCAGCATCTGCGCGGCGACGAACCCGCCTTCGGTGAACAGATCGGGCGGCTTCTGATACTTCGCCTTGTGCTGGGTGACCAGCCAGTTGTTGATCGGGTTGTCGAACAGCGTATAGTGGTAGACGCTGACCCCGACCGAACCGACCGCGTCGGCATAGCCCTGGGCCATCGTCTGGTTGTCGCCCATGCCGGTCGCTACGGTCATGCTGTCGAACACGCCCAGTTGTTGCATCTGCTGGAACAGCGGCACGAAGCCGGTCCCGGCCCAGGTGACGATCAGCACGTCGGCGCCCGAATCAACCACCTGATTGACGTAGGAGGTGAAGTCGGTGGTGTCTGCCGGGGCGTAGATGGTGCCCGCGTCGGCAGAGGTGTCGTTGGTGGTGAATGTGCCGCCCGACGCTTTGACGACGGCATAGAAGGCCGCCGCCGAGCCGCGCCCGAAGGCATTATCGGGGGCGATCTGGACGAACTTCTTGCCTAGCCCGATCAGGCCCGGCCCCATCGTCAGCGCGTCCTGCACGCTGGTGCGCCCGGCGCGGAAGGTGTAGGGGTTGAAGCTCTTGCCGGTGATGTCGGGGCTGGCAGCAGGCCCGGCGATGTAGACGACCTTGTTCTGCGCGGCCACGCCCGACACGGCGAGGGCCACGCTGGAACTGGGCACGCCGATCAGGATCTTCGCGCCGTCCTTCTCAATCGCTTCGCGGGCCAGGCTGGTGCCGGTGTCTACGTTGCTGGCGGTGTCCTTGGTCACCACCTTGATCTCGTGCCCGCGCACCTTGCCGGTGCCGCCCGTCGCGTACTGGAGGCCGAGGGCGAAGCCGCGCTCCAGCATCGGGCCGTAGATTGCCAGGCCACCCGAATCGTCGGTCAGCAGGCCGACGGTGATCGGCGCGCCTGCCGGGGCGTACTTGCGCTTGCTCTGGTAGGTGCCCAGTTGGGTCAAGAGCACTTCATAGGGGGTGCCCGCGTTTTCGGGGTGCAGTTCAAAGACGGCCCGCTCGAAATACTGGACGGTGTAGGTCTTGCCGTCGAGCAGGCTCTTTTCCTGGAACTCGTTGGTGATCGGGTAGCCCTGCTGGGCCAGCCCGCCGTGCGCATCCCAGTAGGCGCGGAACTTGCCGCCGAGGGTCTTGCCGGTTTCTTTGAACGTGGTCGCGTTGGTGGTGCTGGCTTTCTGGTCGGGCGCGCCCGCCGAGCCATAGCGGTGGACGTATTCATAGTTGCCGAGCAGGCTCAGCAGCACTTCATACGGGCTGCCCGCGTTCTCCGGGTGCATCTCGAACACGGCGCGCTCGAAATACTGCACGGTGTAGGTCTTGCCGTCGGTGTCGCTCTTCTCCTGCATTTCGGCAGAGATCGGGTAGCCTTGCTGGGCCAGCCCGCCGTGCCCGTCCCAGTAGCTGAGGAACTTGCCCGCCACGCTCTTACCCGTTTCGGGGAACGTGCGCGGGGTGGGGGTCTGGGCAAAACTCGGGCCTATCGGCAACAGGGTCACGAGCAGCAACAGCGCGCCCAGCAGCGATAACCACCGTGTTGACTTCCTGGTCATGTGCATTCTCCTTCGTTGGTGCGTGTAAGGCGGTATCTAACTTCTTCCCAGTATGAGCGGTTCTGTGCGATAGGCCCCCTCCCCGGCATCCGTGAACAACGCTATCAGCCATCAATCATGGGCGGCGAACTGGAGATGCTCCAACAGCAGCGCCCCAAACTCCTCCGGTTTTTCGACGTGCGGCGAGTGGCCGCAATCCGCGATCACTTTCTCCCAGTACTGCCCGCCGTTGGCCTGGTACTGGTCTAGCACGGCGCGCATCTGGCTGACCATCGGCTGCGGCGGGAACACTTCGGCCCCCGGCCAGCCCGGCACCGCGCCCAATTGCCCCAGGAAGCCAAAATCGAAGAACGACGTATCCGACACGATCTGGTCGTCCGCGCCGCGCACCCACAGGACCGGCGGCCCGGCGATGGCGGCGAACCCGCTCAGGTTGCAGTAGTTGGGGGCCATCGCGTTGTTGATCCCGTGGGCACCGGGGGCCACCGTCGGCCAGTTCTCGGACATGGTCAGGTCGCCGGGATAGAACCCCTCGCCAGTGCGGGTCGAGAGCATCGCGGTGACGAAGGCTTCTTCGCGTTCCGGCGCGGCCTGGAACGGCGGCTTGAAATAGAAGGCGTTCATCGTGTTGCGCGGACTGGTTGGGCTGTCCGCGCTGCGGTCGTCGTCTTTGAGTCGCTGGAGAAAATCGGGATTGACCGTGCCGCCGCCCGACCCGGCCCCATCGCCATAGGTCAGGGTGCCCGCCGCGTCTTTGGTCCCGCCGAAGCCGTAGGGAGCCAGGGGACTCATCAGGGTCAGCGACCGCACAGTCGCGGGGTGGTCCAGCGTGTATTGCATCGCCACCCCCGCGCCCATCGACCAACCGACGAGGTGGAACGGGGGCAGATCCAGCGTTTCAGCCAGTGCGTGCAAGTCGTCAGCCCAATCGCGCAGCCCCCGCGTGGCATCGATGGGCACGGCATCGGTGCCCCCATAGCCGCGCAAGTCGGGGGCCAGGGCGTGGTATTCGGGCGGCAGGGCCAGCATCGTCTCTTCCCAGAAGATCGCGGACGACACGTTGCCGTGGATGAACACCACCGGCTCTCCTGCGTCGGGACCGCTGCTCAACACGCGTAGGGTCAGGCGCGGCGTCGTGACCTGCGCCGACGTGATGCCCGCCAGCAAAGATTCTTCTGCCATTGCTCCTCCTTGTTGCATATCGGGGGCGGCGGGCGAGCCGCTCTCGGCGGGCCTCCCCTCCCCGGCCAAATGGGCCAATAGTAAGGCCATAAAAGCATCGGGCGCTTCGACGTTGGGCGAATGGCCGACGCCAGGAATGACGACCGATTGCGTGTTCAGGACCGCAGCGGCGCGCTCGGCATTGGCCCCGCCGGTCAGCACGTCCTGCTCCCCACTGACGACCAGGACCGGCACCGGGATCGCCCGCAGGGCCGCGCCCGGCTTCCAGTCTACCAGCGCGGGCAGGTTCGCCAGGGTCG
>JBBSEL010000258.1:0-5926 GCA_038239755.1 Chloroflexia bacterium
ACCAAGATCGCCGCCAACACCTTCTTCCCGGTCGACTGCGCGCCCGGCAGTCCGGCCCCTTAGCGCGGCTAAGGGGCCGGGCGCGCCGATCCGGGCGGCAACCGGGACACGCCCCGCGCCCGGACCTGGCCCCCTCCGGTCACGCGCCGGCAGGTGAGCAAGATCGTGGCCGAGTCGGCAGGCTTTGCCGCGGGCATCCCCAGCACGCAGCAGACGTTTGAAGATATCACCGCCAGCAGCACCTGCTGAGGGTGGATCGAGCGCCTGGCCGGGCGGGGGATCAGGCGAGCCCTGCGTCGCCCCGACGAACCGCTCGTACTTCCGCCCGAACACCAATGGGACGCGCTGGCAAACGAGCAAGATCGCCGCGAACACCTTCTTCCCGGTATTGTCAACTTAAGTCCGGCAATCGGCGAGCGGGAGAGTGAACCAGCACTACTCGACTAAAGTTGTGGCTCTCGTGACTATAATTGCGGGTTAAGCAGCCTTTTCTACATCAGTAACAGGGATACCACGCACCGCAAGAAGCTCTGCAACAGCGCGATAGCGGAGGGTGAACCGGTAATAAAGCCAGACAGCGGGCGAGATAATTTCGGTCGGATAGCGGTGACGTTGGTACAGGGCAGGATCAGCAGCAGTGGGGGTTGTCATGCCGCCATTAGATAGAAGATCCTCCAATCCGTGTTCGGTCGCCCCAGTTAACCGGACAATACCCTTTATCGAGCGGCTGGCGGGGCGGGGCATTATCTCGGGGTAGGCCTGCGGCGGGCCGGGCGAACCCTGCGACTCCTTCCAGCGTCCCTCCTTCCGCTGGGGCAGCTCCGCCACGCGCGGCCAGCTGGCAAAGATGGCCGCCCCAACCTTCTTCCCCGCCGGCAAGACGCCCTGACGGGTCGGGGGGCATCCCCATGTGCGCCGGGCGAATAAACAGCAAGGCCGTTCCCGTTGGGGAACGGCCTTGCTGCTTGGGGCCGGCGGCGCGACCCGCTAGCCGCCGGCCATGGCCCCGATGATCATAAACGGCTCCGCACCCGACGCCACCGCCGCAGGGAGCGGCGCATCCGGCGGCTCATGCGATAGATCCTGTTCGCAGGCGAAGAAGCGCACGAACGGCCGGCGGCGCTGCGTCACCTGATCGCGCATGGTCCCCCGCAGCATCGGATAGCGGGCTTCGAGGGCGTCGAGGATGGTGCGCTGGGTGGCAGGACCCTCGATCGGCAGCTCGATCTCGCCCGCGTGGTCGATATGCGCCAGCGTCCGCAAATGGGTCGGCAGTTCAACACGGATCATGGCAGCGTCTGGACTTCCACGGACAGGACGGACGGCAGATCGCGCACAATCGGGGTCCAGCTGTCGCCGCTATTGGCCGAGGCATACACCTGCCCGCCGGTGGTGCCGAAGTACACGCCGCACTCCTCGAGCGCGTCAACGGCCATCGCGTCGCGCAACACGTTCACATAGCAGTCGCTCTGCGGCAGACCGTTCGTGAGCGCTTCCCACTCGTTGCCGCCCGTGCGGCTGCGGTACACCCGTAGCTTGCCCTCGGGCGGGAAGTGCTCGGAGTCGCTCTTGATCGGGACGACGTAGACGGTCTCCGGCTCGTGCGCATGGACGGCGATGGGAAACCCGAAGTCGCTGGGCAGGTTGCCGCTCACCTCGTGCCACGAGTCGCCCGCGTCATCGCTGCGCATCACGTCCCAGTGCTTTTGCATGAACAGCACGTTCGGGCGCGCCGGGTGCATCGCGATGCGGTGGACACAGTGGCCGACCTCCGCATCCTCGTCGGGAATGCCCTGCGACCGCAGGCCCCGGTTGATCGGCAGCCAGGTCTCGCCGGAGTCATCGCTGCGGAAGGCCCCCGCCGCCGAGATGGCAACGAAGATCCGCTCTGGCCGGCTCGGATCGAGGAGGATCGTGTGCAGGCACAGCCCCCCGGCGCCCGGCTGCCAGGACGCCCCGGAGGAGTGGCGGCGCAGCCCGGAAAGCTCATGCCACGTCTGGCCGGCGTCGGTGCTGCGGAACAGGGCGGCGTCTTCCACCCCGGCGTAGACCGTATCGGGATCGGTCAGCGACGGTTCGAGATGCCAGACGCGGGCGAACTCCCAGGGGTGCTGCGTGCCGTCGTACCACTGGTGCGTGCCGGGGATACCATCATACACGAAGGCATTGCCGACCGGCACCCACGTCGCGCCGCCGTCGTCGGAGCGTTGCATCGTCTGCCCGAACCAGCCGTTGGACTGCGAGGCATACAGCCGATTCGGGTCCACGGGCGAGCCTTTGAGGTGGTACATCTCCCAGCCCGCAAAGTGCGGACCACTCACGTTCCAGTGTTCGCGCTGACCGTCTGCGGTCAGGATGAACGCGCCCTTGCGCGTACCAACTAATACTCGTACACTACTCATTCCTTACTCCTTTCCTGTATGGCCGGTGATGACGCAGAGTATAGCACATCTGTTCTACGCTGTCAAGCGCCCGCCGGGCGAGAGGCCGTTGCCCGCGCATATAACCATAATCCCCAGGCTCGGGGACAAGCCGGAAGATCCGGTTGCGGCCGGTTTCGATAATCACCAGCGTGTCCTGCGGATCGAGTGCCATCCCATGCGGCAGCTTCAGTCCGGTCAGCAGGGTCGTCTTGGCTCTGGTGGCCGGGTCCGCGTGCCAGCTCACACAATCCAGCCCGTTGACATAGCCTAAGTTTTGCGCAACCAGAGAACGTTTCAGGTTTGGCTTCTACGATCTGAACAGAGTGGATCGTGTAGTGTGCGGATTTGGCGTACGCGGCCGGAACACGCATAATGCGATGATCAACCCCGCTATGGATAGCTCGCCTGGCATAGCTCATGCCCTGCCTCCGGCCTGATTTACTGCTTCATCGCGCAGCTCTGCTCGTTACTGCTCGACCTGTGCGCCGTTAACCGTCGATCGGAGCGCCCTAAAGACCTGCAAATCCTACTGCTGCGCCAACAAGTCCGCGTTTTGCAACGTCAGCATCCTACCCCCCCACAAATCTCGCGCTGGGAAAAGTTCATCTTGAGGGTGCTGCGACATAAACGTAAGCCCGTCCGTCAAGCCGCCAAACCAAAGCTCGACCAGACGATGCGGCTGTTCAAACCAGCCACCGTCCGCAAGTGGCCTCGTGCGTTGGTAGCTCGCAAATGGACCGTCAAGCGCCAGCCTTTCCTGCCGCGGCGCAAAAGTGATCCTGAGCTAGTCCAGTTACTGTTACGATTAGCGCAAGAGAACCCAGCTGGGGGCTATCGCCGCTTACAGGGTCCACTGCTTAAACTCGACTACAAAATGGGCCGTTCGACCATACGCGACATCCTCAAGCGCCAACCTGGGCCACCCGCGCCGGAACGATCGGGAGCTGACACGACCTGGTGCGATTTTCTCGACCCCGCTAAAGACCAACTCCTGTTCTTTGGTCTTTCTATAGGGATATGTTTACTCATTACGGGGTGGGCATACTCCCAAGCCGCCACCCCACTGCCGTTTTACCCTCGCACCAACCCTCACAGTAGGCCAACAGACCCTCCGACGCTTGCCCTAGACGAGTATAATAGAGGCAACAGACCGCCGGACGCGGGGCGGGATCCACCAGGGAGACGGTGAGGCGCGATGGATGACGATGATCCCGCCCACGGAGCGGCAGAGGGGCGCACCTTTGGAGCATTGCTGGCCGAATTGCGCGGTGCGATCCACCTGACCCAGCGGCAGGCTGCTGCGCTGTTCCACACCAGCGAAGACAATTATGCCCACTATGAGCACCAGCGTCGCACGCCTGACCGCGACCGGGTGCTGTTGTTCCTCCATAATTTTCGCCGGAAATACCCCACAGCGTTGACCGAAGCATCGGCCCGGCGGTTGCTGTATGCCTACGACGCGGTGCGCCCGGTGACCCCCGACGAATGGGCGGGCATCTTCGGGCCGGGGGCGACCCCGCTGCGCCCCCTGGCTGCCACCCCACCGGGCGCGCTGCTGGAACCGCCCGAAGGGACGATGGACCCGCACTCGCCCTTCTATGTGGAGCGGGCCGCCGATGCCCTGGCCGGGGCGACGATTGCCCACCCCGGCGTGACGATCACGATCAAAGGCCCGCGCCAGATGGGCAAAAGCTCACTGCTCAACCGTACCCTCCAGGTCGCTGCCGCCGGGGGCAAGCGGACGGTCTTGCTCGATTTCCAACTGCTGGACCAGGCCGATCTGAGCAGCGCCGATACGTTCCTGCGCCGGTTCTGCGCCTGGCTGGGCTACGAACTTGGCATGGAGGATGGGAGCGCGGCCTACTGGCGGCTGCCGCTCGGCGCGATCCAGCGTTGCACGGCCTACTTGAAGAAGGGGCTGCTGCCGCAGGTGGGCGGACCGCTGGTGCTGGCCCTGGACGAGGTGGATCGGCTGTTCGACACCCCTTTCCGCTCCGACTTCTTCGGGATGCTGCGGAGCTGGCACAACAGCCGCCAGGTGGGTACGATCTGGAAGCAACTCGACCTGGTGTTGGTCACGTCTACCGAGCCGTACCAGTTCGTGGCGAACCTGAACCAGTCGCCGTTCAATGTCGGCTGCATCCTCGACCTGGAGGATTTTACCCCGCCCCAGGTGGCCGACCTGAACGCCCGGCACGGGCTGGGGGGTCGCCCCCCCCTCACGCCGGGCGAACTGGATCAGCTCATGGCCCTGGTCGGCGGGCAGCCCTATCTGGTGCGCCGGGCGCTCTATCTGGTGGCGACCGGGCAAAGCACCCCGGCGGCCCTGTTCGCCCACGCCGCCGCCGAGGATGGCCCGTTCGGGGCGCACCTGCGCGCCCATCTCGCCCGGCTGCGCGAGACGCCCGACCTGCTGGACGGGCTGCGCCAGATCCTCCGTGAACAAGCGTGCCCCGACGAGCGCGTCTTCTTCCGTCTGCGGGGGGCCGGGCTGGTCCGGCGCGAGGGGACGCGGGTGGTGCCGCGTTATGCCCTCTATGCCGCCTATTTCCGGGCGCACCTGGCGTGAACGAGACGATTCCGGTGCCGCTCCTGGACGCGGCCACGATCTACACCGTCGGCGGGGCCGTCGGCGGCGGGGCGGGGGTCTACCTGCCGCGCCAGGCCGATGCCGATCTGCTGGCCCTATGCCGCGCCGGGGCGTTCGCCTATGTGCTGGCCCCGCGCCAGTTGGGCAAATCGAGCCTGACCCTCCACACCGCCGCCGCTCTCGCTGCCGACGGCATCCGCCCGGTGCTGATCGACCTGACCGCCATCGGCACGCGGCTCACGGCGGACGCCTGGTATTTCGGCCTGCTCTACGAGATTGCCGACCAACTGGCGTTGGAGGCCGATCTGCTCGCGTGGTGGGAGGCGCACGCTTCGTTGAGCCTGGCCCAGCGCTTCACCCGCTTTTTCCACGAACTGGTCTTGCCTGCCGTGACCGCTCCGGTTGTCGTCTTCGTGGACGAAATCGACACTACGCTCAGCCTCGAATTCACCGACGATTTCTTCGCCGCGATCCGCTCCTTCCACGATGCCCGGTCGCGCACCCCCGCCCTGGCCCGACTGTCGTTCGTGCTGATCGGTGTCGCCACCCCCGGCGACCTGATCCAGGACCCCCGGCGCACGCCGTTCAACATCGGCCAGCGGGTGGAGATGACCGATTTCAGCGACGCGGAAGCGCGGCCCCTGGCGGTGGGATTGGGCCTGCCGCCCGCCGACGCGGCGCGGGTGCTGGGCTGGGTTCTGGACTGGACCGGCGGCCACCCCTACCTGACCCAGCGGCTCTGCCAGGCGATCACCGAGGAGGCCCGCCCCCGGTGGGACGCGGCGGCGGTGGGGGGCCCGGGGGGGCGGCGCGTGGTGGGCCCCCCCCCCAGCCCCGATAAAAACCACCCCGTCGGGGGGGGCCGGGTGACCAACACCGCCCCCCCCCCCCGGGGCGGGGGGTACACCAACCC
>JBBSEL010000259.1:0-5916 GCA_038239755.1 Chloroflexia bacterium
CTGCCCCAGGCCAAGGTCTACGAGCGGTCCTGCGCCCTCGGCCCCTACGTCGAGTTGCTGCCGACCGACGACCTGACCCAACTCACCCTCCAGATGCGGATTGAGCGGAACGGGGAGTCGGTCTATGACGACACCATCTCCACAGGCCGCATCCGGCGCACGTTGGACGATCTGGGCCGCTACCTGGGGCGGCATATGCGCTTCCCCGAAGGGGTGGTCCTGCTGACCGGCACCGGCCTCATCCCCCCGCACGATTTCACCCTGGCCGATGGGGATGTGGTCACCATCCGCATCGCCGGGTGGGGCACGCTGGCGAACCCGGTCGAAGCCGCGCCAGTGTTTGGGGGATAGGGCGCG
Source organism: Chloroflexia bacterium (assembly GCA_038239755.1). Lineage (GTDB taxonomy): Bacteria > Chloroflexota > Chloroflexia > QHBQ01 > JAICKM01 > JBBSAN01. Next base: position 358 of record JBBSEL010000259.1, read on the forward strand.
GTCAACGGATTTTGGGAACGGATTACACGGATTATTATAGGCGAGATAGCGGGTAACACGTAGAAAGCTGTTTGGACAGAGTCCCCCTCGCCTCCGCGTGAGCGGGGAGCGGGGAGCGGGGTGAGAGGCGTTCGGCACCCCTGCGGCCACCCGTCGAACGTAGAAACTCGGTAAAAGAGGAATCACATGGACACAGCAACCGCGATCAACACCGATCTGGTGCAACGCTTTATCCAGTATGCCACGGCCATCCGTGCCGAGGTGACCGTGGTCGCCAACGAGGAGGCCGCTGCCGCCGCCCTCGCTACGATTCGGCAGGGCGACCTGAAATGCACCGCTACCATCCGCGACCTGTACCCCGCCCTGTACGCCGCGCTGGCGGCGGACGATGGCACCCCGCTAGCGGTGGCGGAGGACGTGGCCGCCGGGCAGCCGGATCGCCACGCGGTGGGCGCGGCGCTGGCCGGGGGCACCGGGCTGGTGCTGGCGCGGGCCGGGATCGCCGAAACGGGGACGCTGCTGCTGGCCGACGATGGCCTGGCCCCGCGCCTGATCGGCATGTTGACCGATGTGTGCGTGGCCCTGCTGCCCGTCTCGGCCATCGTCCCCAGCCTGGACGAGGCCGGGGCGTTACTGACGCAATTAGAGAGCGAAGGCCACCGCTATATGTCCTTTGTCACCGGCCCCAGCCGCACCGCCGATGTTGAAATGGTGTTGACGGTCGGGGTACATGGGCCGAAGGCGCTCTATATCCTGCTCTTGGAGGACGCATAAATGCCGCGTACCGAACCGGCGTCGGATGGGCCGATGGCCCAGGGGGGGCCACACGACCCCTCGCACGAAATCCGGCCTTTCCCCCAACGCTATCGCAAGGCGTTGGATGACGAGCAGTTGGGGCGCAACGTCCTGACCTTCCAACGTTCCTGGCGCGAGAAGCGCGGCGATGCCTTCGCCGGGTACGCTGCCAACCCGCTGCACCCACCCTTGGACCCCGAAGAACTGGCCCACAGCCATGTCCCGCTGCCCGACGTGCCGGGCGGGGCCGAGTTTGCCGACCTGCGTGCCCGGCTCAAGGCGATCAAAGACGACATGATCGAGCGGCAAGAGGCCGTGCTGGCCCAGTTGCAAGCGGCGGCAGAGGCGCACGGCACCCACGTCTACCGGGCGAAAGACGCGGCGGCAGCCAACCAGTACGTGCTAGACCTGTGCCGTCGGCACGGGATCAATCACGTCGTCAAGAGCAAAACGATGGTCTCGGAAGAGATCGACCTGAACGCCGCGCTGGAGCCAGCCGGGATTCAGGTGGTCGAAACCGACCTGGGCGAGTGGATCCAGCAGCTTTCGCACGAGCGGCCCTCGCACATGATCGCCCCGGCCATCCACAAGAACCGCGCCCAGGTGGGCGAACTGTTCACCCAATTCACCGGGCATCCGGTCAGCCAGGAAGATATCGGTGAGCAGGTGGCAGTGGCCCGGCAGGAACTCCGCAAGGACTTTCTCGCCGCCGGGATGGGGATCAGCGGAGCCAACGCGGTCATCGTGTCGAGCGGCACGGTGATGCTAGTGACCAACGAGGGCAACGGGCGGCTGGTGACGACCATGCCCCAGGTCCATGTGGCGCTGGTCGGCATCGAAAAGCTCCTGCCCGACTTCGCGGCGGCGATGCTCCAGATCCGCCTGCTGGCCCGCTCGGCATCGGGCCAGCCGATTTCTAGCTACACCACCTTTATCTCCGGCCCCGCCGACCCCGGCAAGGAGATGCACATCGTCCTGGTGGACAACGGGCGCAGCGCCATGCGCGAACACCCAATAATCCGTGAGGCGCTGCGCTGTATCCGCTGTGCCGCGTGCGCCAACGTCTGCCCGCCCTATGCGGTGGTGGGTGGGCACGTCTTCGGCTACATCTATTCGGGGGCCATCGGGCTGGTCAACACCCCGTTCCACCACGGCATCGAAGCGGGGGCCGACCCGCAAAGCCTGTGCGTCTCCTGCAACGCCTGCGCCACCGTCTGCCCCGTCGAAATCCCTCTGCCCCGCCAGATCCTGGCTGTGCGGGCGATGGTGGCCGAAGAACTGGGCCTGCCCGCCCCGATCCAGGCGGCGATGAACCTGTGGGCGAAACCTGTACTGGCCGACCGTGCCCTGCGGGCGGCGGCGCTGGCTGCCGCCCCGCTGCGTGATGGCCGCTTCACCCGCCTATCGCGCCTGGGCCTGGATCTGATCCCCCAGGTCCATAAGCTGACCAGTTGGCGCACCAGCCCGGCCCTGCCGCGCAAAACCGCGCAAGACCGCCTGCGCCGCCCGCGGCCCACGCCCCGGCTGCTGCCCAGCGCGGCGAAGGGCCTGCGGGTAGGCTACTTCATCCAGTGCATCACCGACCGGCTCTTCCCCGGCATGGCCCTATCTATCGTGCAGATGCTGGAAGCGTGCGGGGTCACGGTGCTCATGCCCAAGGAGCAGCACTGCTGCGGCCTCCCGGCGATCGACGCGGGCGACCTCACCAATGCGCGGGTGATGGCCCGCCATACTATTGAGGCCCTGGAGAGCGTCGAGGCGGACTACATCCTGACCGGCGGCACCAGTTGCGCCATCGCCCTGCTCCACGACTACGGGCCGCTGTTCCGCCACGACCCGACCTGGCAGGCGCGAGCGCACGCCCTGGCCGAGCGGGTGATCGACTTCACCACCTTCATGGACGAGGTGGTGCAACTGCCCCCCGGCACGCTCGTGCGGCCCGATCTGCCGACGGTGCCGGTGACCTATCACAACTTCTGCCAGTCGGCCAATGTGCTGGGCATGGCCGATGCGCCGCGCCGCCTGATCCAGGATGTGCTGGGGCTGGAATTGCGCGAGATGGCCGAAAGTTCGGTCTGCTGCGGCTTCGGCGGCTCGACCTCGGTGCGCCATCCCGAAGTGTCGGAGCGGATTCTGGACCGCAAGCTCGCCAACGTGCAGGAGACCGGGGCGCGCATCCTGGTGACCGATAACCCCGGCTGCATCATGCACCTGCGCGGCGGCATGGACGCGCACGGTTTACCGATCCGCGTCCTCCACCTGGCCGAACTGATGGCCGCGCATCTGCCCAAGAACGAGTGATAAGCGATGAGCAATGAGCAATGAGCAATGAGTGATGAGTGATGAAGTTTGAGGTTTGAGGTAAGGCGACTGAGAACTGAGAACTGAGAACTGAGGATTGAGGATTGAGCGATGAGGTGTTGCCTTGTCGCTCATCTTTTATCTCCCGAATGTCTGTACGGCGTTACCGGCTGGATCGACGGAGCCGAATCCCTGTTGCGGGGGTACTACCACGTGGGAGATGGTCCCTCCCGCGTCATATGACCCAGAGCGCCGCCTCGCCGTGAATGGCGTGCGGCGCGCGCTTGTAGATGTTGATGCAGTGCCCAGTAGTAACCCCCTGTTGCGGAACCGGGAGGCTGCGCCATCGCGGAGAAAACCCAATGGAGCAATTGATTGGTGTTGATTGGCACGACTTCCTGATCCCCAGCCTCCCGGTGGGGGCAACGATTTTTCGCGCGACCCTGGTCTATCTGGCCCTCTTTTTTGTCTTGCGCTTCACCTTGAGCCGGGCTTCGGGCACCTTGGGTGCAGCGGACCTGCTGCTGGTCGTGTTGCTCGCTCATGCCGCCGACCGGGCGCTGACCCACGAGTATATGTCGGTGATGGACGGCACGATCCTGGTGGCGACGATCATTATCTGGCATTATGCCATCAACTGGTTGGCCTACCGGGTGCCGCTCCTGGAACGGCTGGTGCGCCAGCCGCCCCTGCCGCTGGTGAAAAACGGGCAACTTTTGCGCCGCAACATGCGCCAGGAACTGATTACCGAGGATGAATTAATGAGCCAGGTCCGGCTGCAAGGGGTGAGCGATCTGTCGGAGGTGGCAGAGGTGCATGTCGAGAGCGATGGGCGGATCAGCGTGTTGACCCGCGAGGATGTGAACAAGTCCACACCGGTGCGGAGCAAGACCTAGCCCGGCACCGGGTGGCTGCCGCGGCAACTTTCCGCTTGACCGCGCCCGCTGCTAGCTTCCTGCGCTCAGGTTGGGTAGGGTGCCTGCCGCCTGCTCCACCGCCTGGGCCGGGGCCTGGAACTCGTCGCCCCGCGCTTCGTCGCGGAAGCGATAATCGTTCTTGCGGCTGACCTCGGCCAGATCGGCGCTGATCCGCGCCAGCAAGGCAGCGTGCGCCTCGACCAACGCCTGCACCAGCGCCGGGTCGGTGATCAGCGGCAGGACGGCCCGCAGGTGAGGCAGGCAGATCCCCGTGGGATGCTGGCGATAGGCCGCCAGGAACGCCCCTGCCGCGAGGGCACCGGCAAAGGTGGCCGTATAGACGCGCTCGCTGTGACGGGCGATGGCACAGGCCGGGCACCCCTCGCTCGGCTGGATCGCCTCCGCGATTGCGCTGCCGGGGCGGGCCGCGCTGCTGTTCCCGCCCAACCGCCCGCGCAACCGGCTGAACAGCGCCTCCGGTTCGCCCTCCGAGGGGGGTAACGCTGCCGCCGCCAGAAGCGCCCGCCGCACGTTATCCAGTATGTCCTTGTAGATCAGCGCGGTGCCGAGCGAGTCGTGCTGGCCCAACCACTGCTGCGCGTGACTGGCGCACCAGCCCTGCGAGGCGCGCAACGTGGCGCGCGTCTCGATGTCGGTCACATTGTCATACGAGGTGGTTTCCAGGTGGCGAGTCACTGCCTGGGCGGTCTGGCGGCAGACCGGGCAGCCGGGCTGGCGCAGCGCCAGGAACAGGTCATAGCCCGTTTTGTCGCGGGGAACATCGTCTTCGGGGGGCGGCTGCGGCATGGATCCTATCCTTCGTTGCCCGGTCGCAAGCAAAACGGCTACGACTGGGCAGCCAGTCGCAGCCGTCGGCTGCTTGGGGTCTTTCGTACGCTGCGCTTATCGCCTTATTGTATGGAACGGGTCGCCGGTTGTCAATGTTGCCGCGCTGAGATTCAGTCATGAAGCAGCATACACATGTAGGATATGGCTCTGCCCATTGATGGTGAGGTGCCTCAGGCATCGAGGGTTACCGGACATCAATGGACAGAGCCATATCCTACAACAGGCACCGATCGTTATGACCGGATCTCAGTGCCGCGCTGGCGCTTGCCTCCTGCTGTCATCCTGAGCGCAGCGAAGGAGGGCTTGGCGGTCAAAGGTGCTGCGGCCACGATCCTGATTTTCCCTAACGACTATAGACTGCGGACAAGATCCTTCGCTACGCTCAGGATGACAGCGGGGGCAGGCGGCTAGTACCGGCTGATTTGCGGCAGATATGACTAATCGGCCCAGCCCTGTTGCGCTCACGCGGTCTGGGACAGGGCGTACAACTGCTCGGCGTAGCGGGCGATCAGATCGTGTTGGGCCAGGCGGGCGCGCCACTCGGCAGGGATGCCCTCGTCGCCGTAGAAGGCCCCGGCCAACTGTCCGTAGACGGCGGCGGTGGTGTCCGCATCGTCGCCCAGGTCGGCCGCCAGCAAGCACCCGGCGCGGACGGTCGGGGTGTGCTCGAAGGCCCACAGCGCCGCTTCCCGCGCAC
>JBBSEL010000260.1:0-5905 GCA_038239755.1 Chloroflexia bacterium
ATGTAGACGTAGAACGTGCTGCCGACCGGGACATCCTCGAAGGTCTGACCCGTCGGGGTTTCGGTCCAGCCCGCCGCGCCGCTCGTGATCTTGGACAATTGGCCGCGAGTCACGTTGTTGCCGGGGCGGAAGTAGGGCTTGTTGCCGGGTGCCACGCACGGCTCAAACGGCCCACCGCAGGGGTAGCCGCCGATGATCCCGCGCCCGGCCAGGCGTTCAATCCACAGATAGAAGGTGCTAGCCGGCGGCACGTCCTCGAAGGTCTGTTGGGTGGCGGGGATCGGGTTAGCGAAGCCCGCCGACTCGGAGACGATCTTGGAGGTTTGCCCCCGGGTCACGTTGTTGTTCGGGCGGTAGTATTGGCCAGGGCAGGGTTCGCCGGGGCCACCACAGGGGTAACCCGAGACGATGCCGCGACAGGCCAGACAGCGCACATAGGTGTAGAAGCTGTTGTCGGCAGGCACGTCTACGAACTGGATCGGGCACAGGGTCGGGATCGCCGTCACCGTCGCGGTGGTGCCGATGCCCGCCGTCGCAGTGCGCGTCGCGGTGTTACCCACCGTCGGGGTGGCGCTGGGGGTGGTGCAACTGACCGCCAAGGCCAGCAGTTCCACCGTGGTGCTGCGGACGTTGGTGGGGCTGAGGCCGGTGGCGACGATGATACGGCCATCGGGCAGCGTGCCCTGTCCATGTGCAACCCGCGTCGCCAGCAGCGGCGACGCGGTCATCCAGGTGTCGGTGGCGATATCATAGACATCAACCGTGTTGAGCGGGGTGGTATAGAAGCCCGCGCTACCCCCGGTGACATAGATCTTACCGGCGCGGTAGGATGCACCAGGCCGGAACCGGGGGTTCGGATCGGCTACCAGCGTGGTCCAGCTATCCGTCACGGGGTTGTAGCGGAACAGTGCCCCGACCGGGGCAACCCCATCGTAACCACCGACCACATAGATGGACGTGCCATCCGCGGCGGCAGCCCCGTAGGACTTGGGACCGGGCATAGCGGCCCCGGTGGTCCAGGTGTTGGTGATCGGGCTGTAGATCTGGGTGCTGACCTCGTTACCTGCGCTGCTATCGCCGCCGAAGACATAGAAGCGGTTGGTCGCGGCAAAGCCCCACCCCTGTGCCCCCGATACCTCGGTCAGCATCGCGGCGTTGGTGATCCAGGTATTAGCGGTGACATCGTAGGACTGGAGGATCGGAACCGGCGTGGCGGTAGCCGCGCTGCTCACGTCCCCCCCGGCGAGGTAGACCGTATTGCCGAGCGACCCAATGGCTGCGTTGGCCCGCGCAACGGGCAGAGGTGCGCGGCTCGTCCAGGCGTTGGCGGTAGCCGAATACTGGTCATTGTTGGCGATCGGGTTGTTCGCGCTGTCGTAGCCGCCCATGAGGTAGAAGTTACCGTCACCGGCAACGGCCCCCTCCACATTATAGCGGCCCGGCGCCGGGGCCGAGGTGCCCGCCGTCCAGGTCGGGTTCAGGTTGGGCACGCAGGTCGGGCTGGCGCCCGCCGTCACGGTGTGGGTGGCCGTCGCCGGGGTGCCGGTCACGGTCGGGGTGCCCTGCACCGGCAGCGCCGCCAGGGCGTTGCTTTGGGCTTGGACAGCGGAGGCAGCCGTCGCGCCGCTGGGGTGCTGGGCGCTGGCCGCGCTGGTCACGAGCGCGAATGCGCCCACCAGCAGTGCCACCGTGGTCAATAACAGTGCAAGTTGCACCTGGATTCGTCGCATGGATGGTTCTCCTATTGCTCTTGGTGTTGCATGGATCCTTTGTTGATACTACGCCGCACGGTGCGCCCTGTTTTGCAGGGGGCTTGATCTCCTTTTATAGATGAGCAACATACATCAGGGGGGCTGTCCACAGGGCCTATCTGCGCCCTGGTTGGGTGCCTACCCATGCTCTTATAAAGGCCAGCGATACATGTCTGACGTTATCGAAGGTTTCTAACTTTGGGCAGGTGGGAAACGCATCGGGGCAGTCAGGTTTTCCGCATTCGCGTCTGTGTAGCCGGGGCCGTTAAAGTTCTCACCAGAGGCTACTACATCGTATCGTAATGGGACCCGGCTCTCTACCCTGCGCCAGATAGAGGGGGATGCAGTAACGATGATGGCGGCAGCGACCCTGCCCCTGTGCAAGAGAATCGTATCGTCCCGGCTGCCTGCTTACACACCGCACGACGCGCCTTCTAGGCCAAGGCTTCGTGGAAAATGCAGGCCCTCTCACCGGCTCTGGCACGCTTTTACTGCTCTGCTGAGTTAGCAATCCTTATGCCAACATGGGAAAAGAGGTTATTACGCACCTGTTGGGTGTAGGCCGACCTACCGGCGCTCGTGCGTGCCTGATCCGAGCAAACGCAGAAAGCTGGATACGCAATGCTTTGCGCTTGAACGCACGGGGTGATCCTGAGTGCCGGGGCTTACTATTTAAAGAGGTTGCTCAGGATGAAGATCGCGTTGGCCGGGCGTTCGGCTAGTCGCCGCATGAAATAGGGATACCACTGTTCGCCGAAGGGGACATAGACGCGCATATTGTATCCCTCTTTGGCGAGTTGCTCCTGAAGCTGGGTGCGGATGCCGTAGAGCATCTGGAATTCAAAGCGTTCGGGGCCGATCTTCTGGTGGGTGGCGAACTGCTTGGCGTGGTTGATCAGGCGCTGGTCGTGCGTGGCGAGGCCGGGATAATTGCCCTGCATCATCAGCTTGTGCATCAGCCGGGCGTAGTTCTTGTCCACCTCGGCCTTTTCGGGGAAGGCCACGGTCGGCGGCTCGTTATAGGCCCCTTTGCACAGCCGCACCCGCGCCTTGCGCCCGATCAACTCGTCCACATCGCCCCAGGTGCGGTAGAGATAGGCCTGGACGACGATGCCGACGTGCGCCGGGAACTCGTCGTGCAGCCGGTAGAAGATGTCGAAGGTGCGCTGGGTGTGCGTTGAGCCTTCCATATCAACGCGGACAAAGTTGTTCAGGTTGCGGGCCTTCTCGACCACGGCGCGCACGTTGCGGTAGCAGAACTCGTCATCGAGATCCAACCCCATCGCCGTCAGCTTGAGCGACACATTCGAGCGGATGCCGGTTTGTTCGATCCGGTCGAGCAGGGTGGTGTAGCCGTCGGCGGTGGCACGAGCCTCGCGTTCGTCGGTCACGCTCTCGCCCAACTGGTCGAAGGTGGCGGTGATGCCCCGCGTATTGAGGGCACGAATCACCTCAACGGCCTCGTTGAGTTCCTCACCCGCCACGAAGCGCCGGGCGACTCGACGCGCCAGGGGATTATGCACGGCGAAGTTCTGCAAGCCCTTGCTGTTGGACAACGTCAGAAAACCCTGGCGTAGCGCCATTGGTACGCTCCTCCTGGAGGCGGGGGCGATCCGGTGGGCCTGGCGGGCCAGCGAGGATCGCGTTCTGCGGTGGGCGAGGGCGGGCCTGCGGAGCCGCCCGGCGGGCTTACTTGACAGGCGTGGGGGCGGGCAGGATGGCGACGACGCTCACCTTATAATGATCGAAGGCAGCGGGCATGGCCGGAGTCGGCGTATCCAGGCTGCGCGGGATCGGCCCGTTGGAGAGTTGGGCCTGAACATCGAGCGCCTTGGTCTCCCCGTTCTTGATCGCGCCGATATTGCCGATCCCGCTGCCGACTAATCCCCCGTCCTTATCGTATAAAAAGGCGCGCAGGTCCACGTTTTCCATGTCGAAGCCAGAGCCGTTGGTCAGCTTGGCATGGATGACATACCAGCCTGGACCGGCGCTTGGGTCAGGGTCGGCGGTGCCCTGATCGACGGTGATCTTGTCGAATTGATCCTTGCCCAGGAACGCGGCGTAGGCTCCCCACACCGGCGTGGGGGTGCGCACCCGGCTCGCCATGCCCGGCGGCGGCCAGACGCCCCCGACCGTCAGCAGCATGATCGTGATGATCAGGATCGGGAGGCCGCCGATAAAGACGAAATACCACGGGTTGAGACCCGTGCGGCGGGGGCGGCGGTGGGGGAGCGGGGCCGCCCCGCTGGTGGGGGCGAGCGAGGGGGCCGGGCCACCGGCTCCGGCTCCCTGCGGGCGGATCACAGGGGCATCCCGGTTCGAGCGGGGGTCACGTTCCATACGGCTCTTCTTCCAACCTCCTGGGAATGGGTGAGCGGCGTGAAGCCGCCGCCTGGGGCGCACAGCCGGGACCGGCGGCGGACGAGGAATGCAGCCGGGCGGGCGTAACGTTGCCTGCGCTGCCCACGTATTATAGCATGTCCGGCGCGGGCTGTAAACAATCTATTTTGCCTACTGTATGGGCTGTGCCCTGTGCGGCGGTGGGCGATTGCGCCGCCCGGTGGGTTCCGGTTTCGGGGGCGGCCAGCCGATAACAGAAGAGCGGCGGGCGGCCCTACATCCACCCAACAGCCGCCCAACAGCCGAATTTTGGCCCGCAGACTAGGCTGATCTACCGATTGCATACGCTCAATCAATAGTGTATAATATGGCATTAACCTACGGGTAAATGGAGAACGGGTATGAACGAAGCAATTGTTTACATGACCGCCGAGCGTAAGGTGGAGTTGGAGGCCGAGTTGGAACGCCTCCGCACCGACCGTCGCCAGGAAGTCGCCGATCGGATTCGCAGCGCGAAAGACGATGGCGACATCAGCGAGAGCGGAGAGTATGAGGATGCCAAGCGCGAGCAGGGCTTCCTCGAAGGCACCATCCGCCGCCTGGAGTACCAGCTTCGCCACGCGGAATTGATTGATCCGCAGGGCGCGGCAGATAATGTGACCATCGGTCGTAAGGTGACCGTGCTGGACGAGGATGGGGTGGAAGAAACCTACACCATCGTCGGCCCCGCCGAAGTCAACGCCCGGATGCGGAAGATCTCCAACGAATCCCCGATCGGCGCGGCCCTGATGGGCAAGCGGGTAGGTGAGGTCGTGCGCGTGCAGGCCCCGGTGGGGGTGATGGAGTTCACCGTGCGGGCGATTGCCTGACCTGTCGTTTTCGCCTGGTTCGCCGCCTCCTGGCCCCGCCAGAGGCGGTTTCGGTTAGCGGCATATGGGCCGGGCGCGCCCCCCTGCCGTGAATAACCCTCTGGTGATGTATGGCCGGACAAGAAACCCCGCAAACAATCCTGGTAGTGGATGACGAGGCGCGGTATGTGCGCTGGATCAGCCTGAACCTGGAGGGCGCGGGCTACAAAGTGTTGAGCGCCGCCGATGGCCTGACCGCCGTGCAGCAGGCGGCGGCGGTGCCGCTCGATCTGATCCTGCTCGACCTCAACCTGCCGGTTCTCGATGGCTTCGCCGCCTGCGCCCGTATCCGCGAATTCTCCGATGTGCCGATCATCATATTGACGGCCAAGGCCGAGGAACACGACAAGGTGCGCGGGCTGGACGTGGGGGCGGACGATTACCTGGTCAAGCCGTTCGGCCCGCCGGAGTTGCTAGCTCGCGTGCGGGCGGTGTTGCGCCGCGCCCCGCGCAGCATGACCGCGCTGACCCCCACCATGCCGCGCTTCGCTGTGGGCGACCTGGAGATCGATTTCAGCCAGCATCTGGTGAAGCGGCACGGCCAACCCATCGATCTCAGCCCGACCGAGTACCGCCTGCTGGCCCACCTGGCGCAGCACGCGGGCAAAGTGGTGGTGTCGGATGCGCTGCTGAACGCGGTCTGGGGGCCGGAATACCGCGACGAACTGCAACATGTGCGGCTCTATGTCAGCCGGGTGCGCCGCAAGATCGAGGACGACCCTGAACACCCGCGCTATGTGCTGACCCGCCCCGGCATCGGCTATATGCTGGTCAACGAAGTCGAGGAGAGCGCCAAAACTTCGTAGGATCGGGAAAATAAAAAGCGCCGCCGGACGGAATATTACCTCCGGCGGCGCTTTTTGTTTGTCACGCCGGGGCCGCGGCATAGTCGGCGCGGCTTTCCGG
>JBBSEL010000261.1:0-5899 GCA_038239755.1 Chloroflexia bacterium
CTGTCTCCCGTGGGAGACAGTTCTTCGGAGAAGAATGACCCCGTGTCCCCAAACGCATCATCGTCTGCGGCGGTGGCACTGTCTCCCACGGGAGACAGCCCATCTCGCGCAGCGCGGGTGTCGTTGCCGGTCAGCAATTCTGCGGCCCGGTCTTCGATATCATCGCTGGCAAGCCGCCCAATGATCACTTCTGCAATCAGTTGTGCCCGCAACGCTTCGTCCTCAATCGCCGCCAGGGGGCGGGCCGAGCGGACGGTTTCGGGATGGGCCATGATCATCCCTTGCACGTCGGCGGGGGTACGCAGCAGGTAGAGTCGCTTCTCGACATAGCCTTTGCCTTTACCCAGGCGGGCTGCCAGTTCGCGGATCGAGAGGCCAAAGAGGTGCATCATGTCGCGTAGCCCTTGCGCCTCTTCCAGTGGGTTGAGGTCGGCGCGCAGGACATTCTCGGCCATCGCGATCTCCAGCATCTCCTGATCGCTCAGGTCGCGGAGATAGACGGGCAGTTCCTTCAGCCCGGCCAGCGTCGCGGCCCGCAAGCGCCGCTCCCCGTAGGCCAGTTCATAGGTGGCTGCACCATCGGGGGCCGGGCGGGCCAGCAAGGTGCCGAAAAACCCAAGCTGCTGCATCGACAGCGCGAGTTCTTCGAGATCGGTTTCGCGGAAATCTTTGCGCGGTTGGTAGGGGTTCGGGCGCAGCATCTCCACCGGCAGATAGGTCGCCACCACATTCTGGGCGCTGAAGTAGGCCCCAATATCGGCGTTGCGTTCCTGGGCGGGCTGGCTGCGGTCGGGGCGCAACATGGCCGCCGAGACATCAACCGGACGCTTAGGCATGGTTCACCCCCAACTGCGACCGGCGGCGGCGCGGTGGGGCCGGGGGGGTTTCCACCTCGTCAGTAGCAGCCACCGACATGTCCGCGTCCTCGGCTAGCTCGGCGGCAGGGGTCGGGGCCACCCCCATCACGGTGAGGATCTCACGGGTGAGGCGGCGATAAGCCTGGGCCGGGGGGCTTTCGGGGTCAAAGGTGATCACCGATTTCCCCATAGTGGAGCTTTCCACCACCCGGATCGCCTTCGGGATGGTCGTCTGGAAGACGCGGATATCGTCGCTGTACGCCTCGCGGAGGGTTTCGGTGAGCTTGCGGGTCAGGTTGGCCCGGCTGTCCAGTTGGGTGATCACGATGCCGGCAACCCGAAGGTCGCGGTTGGCCGTGCGGGCGACCTGTTCGATGGTATCCAACAGCAGCGTGATCCCGCGGATTGCCAGGTATTCGGCCTCCACCGGCACCACTACCCAATCGGCGGCGGTCAGCGCGTTGATGGTGAGGATGCCGAGAGAAGGAGAGCAGTCCACGATTACAAAATCATAATCATCGCGCACTTCTTCGAGCACCACCTGGAGCAGGTTCTCCCGTTGGAGCATCCCGACCAAGGTCATGTCGGCCTGCGAAAGCTCCAGGTTGGAGGGGATCAGGTTGAGGCCGTTCCCGGCATCGAGGATGAGGCGGCGGTAATTATAGGGGGCGCGACGGCTGGCGGCCAGCAAGCCTTGGTAGATCGTGTTGTCGATCCGGTCGGGCACAAAGCCGAGGTGCAGGGTCAGCGACGCCTGGGGATCGAGGTCCACCAGCAGCACGCGCTTGCGCATCTCGGCCAGCGCCGCCCCCAGGTTGAGCGCCGTCGTGGACTTGCCCACCCCGCCCTTGTGGTTGGCAACAGCCAGCACCTGGCACGGCGGGGCGGCATCATCGGTGCCCATAAAGCGGCTCAGGTCCAGGCGGCGAATCCGATATTGCGCGCCTACTTTGGAGGCCCGTAGCTGACCCTTCTGGATATACCGTTCGATCGTCTTGCGGTGGACATCCAACTCGCGGGCAACCTCATCCACGGACAGCCATTCTCCAGCCATGAGTGATCCTTTCTCTGGTCCCCAGGGACCATGCACACGGAGTGACCATAGACCATATTGTATCAAGACACTGCTTCGTTGGCCCCATTCTAGCACTTCTAAGACGCACTGTCAATATGATCTACGCAAAAGTGTGTCTCTATTGATCCAACCAGTGGCGGAGATGTTCTACAGAGGGCGGACAATCCACCGAGGAAAGTAAATTGTGGATAACTTTGGGGATTAACCCTCTTGACAAAAGGAAAACATGGTGTATAATCTGACTCATAGTATCGCCCGAATCAGGCGGGACTCTGCGGGGTTGCCTGCCAGCTTTCCAGCGCGTGAGCGTGCTGCCGGGGGCGCGGCGTGATCACCGGGAGTAAAAGAACGCCCGACTAACCAAGTACATAATCGGCGGGGATAAACGAAGAACCCCGTTAGCTGGCTACTAACGAGGTTCCTTTGATATCGCCGCAGTTGGCCCTCTGGCGAGGACCGCGCAGCTATATAGGTGCTGGTACCCCTATCATAGCAAACCGCGATCCCCTTGTCAAGTGGGCAAGGGGGTTTTCATGCCGCAAACCGGCAGCCCGCGCTTGCTCAATGCTCCCGTCACGAGCTGGGCAGCGCGCTATGGACGAGCGATCCTCCGCGATGGAGTGGCCGCGATCCCCAGCGCGCTATACCGCTACCAGGGGGTGCTGGACCTTTCGGCGCAAGAAGTATGGCTGATCGCCTGCATCCTGGCTCACAAGTGGGATGCCGATCTGCCCCATCCCAGCCTCAAGCAAATCGCGGAACACACCGGCCTCGATCTGCGCTGGCTCAAGCGCCTGCGGGCCGGGCTGTGCACGAAAGACCTGCTCCGCATCCTCCCCCGCCAGGATGCCAGCGGGCGGCAAGACAGCAACAGCTACGATTTCGGCCCCCTCTTCGCCCGGCTCGAAACCTTGATCGCCGCCGACCCTCCGCCCGAAAACGCCATCCGCCCCGATGATGCCCCCACCGCCCCCGGCCCCGACCATGACACGAGCTTTGTCGCCCGCTATGGCCGGGTCATCGCCGGAGCAGGCGTGGCCGCCGTCCCGCACGCCCTCTTTACCTTGCAGGCCACGCTGGACCTGACCCCGCAGCAGATCTGGTTCATCTGCTACATCCTGGCTCACCGCTGGAGCAGCGACCTGCCGCATCCCAGCCTGGTCCGCATGGCCGAGCGCACCGGCTACAGCCGCCGCCAATTGCAGACGATCAAAGACACCCTGGTGGCTAGCGGCTACCTGCGGGTGGTGCCGCGTGGAGGGCCGGGCCACGGCACCGACACCAACGGCTATGATTTCAGCGGCCTGCTCGATGCCATCAGCACCCAACTGGCGGGCACCGCAGATGCCGCTCCTCCGCCTGCCCAACCCCCCGCCACAACGGAACCGGCCCTGCCGTCGCGTGCCCCGCGCCGAGGACGGCGGATCGCCGCGGCCCCGGTCAACGCACCCGCCCCGGTAGCGGCAGGGGGGTCTGGACTGCACAGGGGAGGGGGGTCTGGACTGTACAAGGGGGAGGGGTCAGGAGTACACAAGGGGGGAAGGTCCAGGCTGCACAGGGAAGGGGGGTCGGAACCACACAGAGGGGGGGTGGTCGGTGAGCAGGGGAGGGGGGTCAGAATCGCACAGGGGAGGGGGGTAGAGGCTGCACACGAAGAAGAAGCCGTTCAAGAAAAACCCGATCAAGAAGAACAGGATTCGAATCAACGTGCGCCTGGGCAGCAGCAGGTGAGTGACGACCGCCCGCTCTATTCACCCTACATCGCCGCCACCGTGCTAGACTACTCCCGCGAACTGGGGGATGCCAACCCCACCTCGAACGTGACCCAGGCGCTGCGCCTGTGGCAGGGGAGCGGGCTGGATGAGGAGGCGTTTGTGGGGGCGCTGCGCACGGCCAAACTGACCGTCCGTTCGGCCCAGGCACATGGTGTCGCCAACAAAGGGGCGTACTGGTTCCGCGTGCTGCGTGACCAGTTGGCGCTGGGCGACCCTGCCGGGGGGGCCGCTGGGCCGGCACGCTAGTTGCACAAGACGACCGGTATGGCGTGGTCGTTGTTGACGGCCTGCGAAAGGCGCAAGCACATGGGCAAAGTTGTTACCGAACTTTCTGTGTCGCTGGATGGCTTTGTCGCCGGGCCGAACGACAGCCCGGACTTGCCCCTGGGCGAAGGGGGGGCGGCGCTCTTTGTGTGGTATTCCAGTGGCGATGTCGCTTTGCCCTTACCGGGCACCGCTATGATCATGCACGTTTCCCCGGCCAGCGCCGACCTGCTGCGCGAGGAATGGGCCGGGATCGGGGCGATGGTCGCGGGACGGCGGATGTTCGATATTGCCGGGGCGTGGGGTGGGCAGCCGCCGGTCGCTGGCCCCTGTTTTATCCTGACCCATACGCCCCCCCAGGAATGGGTCAAGGAAGGGTCGCCGTTCACCTTCGTCACCGACGGGGTAGAAAGCGCCATTCGGCAGGCGCGGCAAGCCGCCGGGGACAGGGATATCTCGGTCAGTAGCGCGAGTGTTATGCAGCAATGCCTGCGGGCCGGGTTGCTGGACGAAATCCAGATCGATCTGGTGCCCGTCTTGCTCGGTAGCGGCGTCCGCTTGTTTGACCACCTGGGCGGGGGGCCAATCGCCCTGGAGCGCGTGCGTGTGGTTGCCGCGCCGGATGTCACCCATCTGTGGTTCCGTATCGTCCGGTAAGCACGCCGGGGTGGGGCGGCTGTTCTGGGTGCCGCCCGGCGTGCTTGCCCGTCTGCGTTGCGCTCGGCGGTCAAAGGTGCTAAAATGCGCCAACCGCAGAGAGATTTCGGGCCGGGAGTGCGCGGCCCGCGGACACCCGGCTATCGCGCCGCTCCTGGCGGCTGGAGGAGATTATGCACCATAGCGCCCCCCCAGCATGGTTCTGCATTCTGCCGCCCCGCAGGAGCGCCTGGGCGTGGGTGCTGGTGGTCCTGCCGCTGCTCCTGGCCGCCTGCACCGGTGCCCCGCAACTCCCGCCCGATGGCGCAACACCGCTGGGCGTGCCCCCTGGCGGCGTTGCGGCCACGCCGACCTCCGCCGCTGCGGGCGGATTGACTCAGGTTCCGGTGGGTGAGTGGGGGGGCGACCATCTGGCGCTGTCGAGTACCGCCAGCGGTGCCCACCTAAAGATTGACTGTGACAGTGGCGACATTACGCAGTCCCTCACCGTGGACGCGGCAGGGGCCTTTGACCTCATGGGCACCTATACCTGGTGTCCGGCAGCGTGCTTCCTCAACCTCCCGGCGCACTACACCGGGCACACCGACGGGACCACCCTGACTCTGCAAATCGCCTGGACCGATCCCTCCGGGAACGCCAAAACCGGCGGCCCCTTCCAAGTCACGCTGGGGGCACCTGCCAAGCTGACCAGCGAATGCCCCAAGTAACCAAGCGCATCCAATAACGAGGTGGTAAAGAAGAGACCGGGCAGGTGCTGATGCACCTGCCCGGTCTCGCTTGTTCCGCCTTACCGCACATCAGTGCGGGCGGCTCTCCTAGGGCTTCAGGAGCGCGCTCGGTTGTAGCGGGGTGTTGCAGTTGGGGAAGAAAGCCTGGGAGGCGATCTTGCTCATCTGCCCGCGCGTGGCGTTGTTATTCGGGCGGAAGTAGGGGCGGTTGTCGGGAGCCACGCACGGCTCGCCTACGCCGCCACAGAGGTAGCCGCCGACGATGGACCGCGCATCGACCCGCTCGATATAGAAATAGAAGGTGTTATCCGGCGGCACATCCTCGAAGGTCTGGCCGGTTGGTGTTTCGGTGTAACCCGCCGCGCCGCTGGTGATCTTGGAAAGCTGCCCGCGGGTGACATTGTTGTTGGGGCGGAAGTAGGGGCGGTTGTCGGGAGCCACGCACGGCTCGCCTGTTCCGCCACAAAGGTAGCCGCCGACAATGGACCGCGCGGCGACCCGCTCGATATAGATGTAGAAGGTGTTATCCGGCGGCACATCCTC
>JBBSEL010000262.1:0-5895 GCA_038239755.1 Chloroflexia bacterium
CCGCGTCTGGTCGCCCGAACAAACAGAGATTCCCCAAGTTGGTGGGTGAAATGATGCTACAAAATCGGCTACAAGAGTTGGAGAACATGCTTCACAAAGCCGCTATGCAGCAGTTAGATCAAGAAAAGGAGAGGGATAAAGTAATTGCTAAACTTAATGAGGCATATAGGCAGTCTGATTGGGACAACGTCATAAGGCAGAGCGGAAGTCTGGATAAGCTGAAAGCTCATACTCAAGCTACTCGCAATAGAGCTACTCAAGCATACAAAAGACGGGGGATACGTCACCACGACAACAGAGACTACGCCTCAGCCGTTCAGTGCTTCACCCAAGCAATCCATTTTGGGTCGCGATCCACACAAGCTAGCTGCTACTATTTGCGAGGACAATCTTACTTTGCGCAAGGGATTTATGGCAAGGCGCTCGATGACTTTAACCAATCTTTTGAAAGAGACCCATCAAAAGCTGTATATCAAGATTGGCAAGGACGTTGCTACTTTCTTCTAAAAAACTATAGCAGCGCCATAGAAATTTATGATCGACTAATCGCATCCGAACCTCAAAATGCCGAATACTACTATTGGCGTGGTGTGTGTCATTTTGCGCTTGGTAGACAAGAGCAAGCAATTGCAGACTTTAGAACGGCTACTGCTTACAATCCTCGTCATGCCAATGCATTTTATGAACTTGGCTTGATCTATTACCACAAGAAGGGCGATTTTATGTCTGCGAGATCTTGCTTCGCCCAAGCAACTAGATGGGGTCATCCTCACGCTTTGAATTATTACATTGATATACAGAACAGATACGGCCTTCCTTAGTAAAGGTGGGTCGTTAATATATGAACGTCATGAAAGTACGAGGGTCGTTCCCCAATTGGGGAACGACCCTCGTACTATGCCAGTATGGAGGTGCCCTACTCCGTCGCCACGTCCTGATCGTCGGCAAAGTGCAGCGCGGCCTCGTCGGGGTAGACCACCCCGTTGGTCGGCGGCGCGAGGGCGGCGGCAGGCACGGCGGCGGCCTCAGCAAAGCGCCCGATGCGCTCGTACTTGCGGCGGCGGTTTTCCAGCAGGCGGCGCTGGCCGATCTTGCCGCGCTGGCTGTAGGTGTCTTCCAGGTCGTGGAGATGGCGGGCCAGGGCCTCGCGCACCCGCTCCATCGTCTGGGTCACGTTGAGGTGCGCGCCGCCCTCCGGCTCTGTGATCACCTCGTCCACCACGCCAAAGGCGGCCAGGTCCTGGGCGGTGATCTTCATCGCCTCTGCCGCCGCCGGGGCCTGCTTGGCATCGTGCCAGAGGATGGTCGCGCTGGCTTCGGGCGTCGCCACGGCATAGATCGCGTTTTCCAGCATCAGGATGCGGTCGGCCACCCCCAGCGCCAGCGCCCCACCGCTCCCGCCCTCGCCCACCACCAGGGTGACGATGGGGATATTGAGGGTGAGCATCCCCAGCAGGTTCTCGGCTATCGCCATCGCCTGCCCGCGCTCCTCGGAGGCCATACCGGGGCTAGCGCCCGGCGTGTCGATGAAGGTGATCAGCGGGAAGCCGAACTTTTCGGCGTGGTGCATCAGGCGCAGGGCTTTGCGATACCCTTCGGGCAGGGGCATCCCGAAGTTGCGGGCCAGGTTCTCCTTGGTGCTGGAGCCTTTCTGGTGGCCGATGACCATGACGGTGCGGGAGCCGAACCGGGCCAGTCCGCCGACAATGGCGGCATCGTCGCCAAACTGGCGGTCGCCGTGCAGCTCCACGAAATCGGTGCAGAGCTGGCGGATATAGTCGAGAGTATGCGGGCGGTCGGGATGACGGGCCAGTTGCACGCGCTGCCAGGCAGCGGCGGTGCGCGCTGCTTCGGCTTTCGTCGGGGCCGCTTTGGTTTTGTGGGTAGTATCGGGCATAGAAGATTCAGCGTAGGCAGTGAGCGCCAGGGCGGGCTGTGGTCCATCCCGGCGAGGGGCAAAGGTCAGCCGCGATAAAGGCGGAACAAACGGGTCAGCGTGGGGCGTAGCTCACGCCGGGGCACCACCCCATCGATCATGCCGTGTTGCAGCAAGAACTCGGCGGTCTGGAAGCCCGCCGGGAGCTTCTGGCGGATGGTCTGTTCGATCACCCGCGGCCCGGCAAAACCGATCAGCGCGCCCGGTTCGGCCAGGATGACATCGGCCACCAGCGCATAACTGGCAGTGACCCCGCCGAAGCACGGGTCGCTCAGCAGCGAGATGTAGGGCAGCCGGGCCTCGGTCAGCGCCACCAGCGCGGCGGTCGTCTTCGCCATCTGCATCAGCGAAAAGATGCCCTCGTGCATCCGCGCGCCCCCGGAGGCCGACACGGTCAGCAACGGCACGCGCCGTGCCACGGCCAGGGCGGCGGCGCGGACGATCTTCTCGCCAAAGACGCTGCCCATGCTGGCCCCCAGGAAGTCGAAATCGCACACCGCGACCACCACCGGCACGGTATCGATCGCGCCCAGGCCATAGATCACCGCCTCACGATGCCCGGTCTTGGTCTGCGTCTTTTGCAGCTTGAGCTGGTAGCTGTCGCCCCCGGCCACGAAATCGAGCGGGTCCAGCGGCTCCAGGCCAGGGTCATGCTCCTGGAACGTATCGGGGTCGAGCAAGAGGGCCAGGCGCTCGTCGGCGTTCAACCGGAAGTGGTACCCGCACTTCTGGCAAACCTTCAGGTTGCGTTCAAATTCTTTGCTATAGAGCAGGTCGTTGCAGCGCGGGCATTTGACCCACATATTTTCGGGGACATCGCGCTGGCGCGCCTGTTCGGCGTCGGCGAGGGTGAAGTTCTTGGGGTGGCGGCGCAGGAAATCGCGCAAGGTGGTCCTCCAGGGATCGTAGCCGTTCTGGGGAATCAGATCCCCGCTACGCAACCCTTATTATACCATTTGTGGCAAATGCTGCAAGGTTAGCTGCGCCACCGTTAGGCGCACATCCGGCACACATCTTGCTCAACTAGCCTTGCTCCCGCTTCTTCGGCCCCCCGCACGCAGGAGCGAAGTGTGATCCTCTTCTCTCGCCTGTTAAGGAGGCTCCTCATGCGCGTTGAAAAAGACATTGTGGTCAGTGCGCCGGTCGCCCGGGTTTATGAACTATGGACCGATTTTGAGAACTTTCCGCGCTTTATGCACCATGTGGAGGAAGTGAGCCGCACGGGTGATAAGATGCTCCACTGGAAAGCCAAGCTGGGACCGCTCACCCTTGAATGGGATGCCGAAATCAAAGCTTTGGTGCCCAACCGCACGGTGACCTGGCGCTCGACCACCGGGGCCGAGAACGCCGGGGCGGTGACTCTGGCCGAAAAAGGCAACATTACCGAGATGCACGTGGTGATCGAGTACTCGCCCAACCTGTTTGAGCAAATAGCTGACATGGTCACCGGCGAGATGCGGCGCAGCGTGGAGCAAGACCTGGAACGCTTCCGGGCGCTGGCCGAGGGTCGCGACGCGGCTGCGACGGACACCAGCGACAGCACCAGCGACAGCGGCGGCATCGGCAGCAAGATCGCCGCCACCGTGGCCGGAGCCGCCAGCGCGGTGGGCATTGGCAGCAAGGACAAAGCGGAGGACCCCCCCAGCACGAGCAACGCCGCTAACAGCCTGAGCAGCGCCAGTAGCCCCACGCGCAGTTTCAGCAGCGATAGCAGCAGCCGGGACGACGGCGACAGCAGCCCAAGCATTGACGACAACCGCAGCGCAGCAGACACCCTGGGCGGCGGGACCGACCTGGATACCCCGGTGCGCCCCAGCAGCGTCGAAGTCGAGGGCCTGGGCAGCGACGAGTCGCCGGGCGAAGCGGTGGGCAGCACCAGCCCCGAAGAAATCGCGGCGGCCCGCGAGGCATTGGGCGGCGACGTAGCCGAGCGCGGTAGCGGCAGCAGCGCCGGGATGCCCGGTGGATCGGCCAGCGACACCGCCGCCAGCAGCAGCGACACCGGCAGCGGCGTGCCCTCCACCGGCGAGATGGGCCTGAGCGCGACCGGTGCCCGCCCCGGCGACATCCAGGGCCGCACCGGCACCGACTTTCTGGACGATGCGGCGGCAGACCAGAACACGATGCAAGATAGCGCGGTCGGTGCCCCCGGCAACCCCGGCGATCAGGCGGACAGCCTGCTGGGCGTGACCCCCACGCGGGGCGGCATGGACGCGAGCACCAGCGATGCCCCCGCCCCCGATCGCGCCCCGGCGACCGTCGAAGGGGCGATGGGACCATCGTTGATGACCTACGAAGCGGGCACCCGCCCGGAGGATGAACTCCGTGCGCTGGAGCCGCGACACACCTGGGCACCGCTGGACACCCCCGCCAGCGACTCGGCGCTCGGCACAACACCCGCTGCCAGCACCCCTGCCCCTTCCACCAGCACGCCCGCTGCCGCTGCCCTCGCTGCGCCTGCCGCCGACACGCCGGCTGCTACTGCGCCTGCCAGCGAAATCAGCCCGCCGACCACGGGCGGCCCGGCGGGGCCATCGTTAATGACCTACGAGGCGGGCACCCGCCCCGATGACGCGACAGGCGGCAGCGACCTGGGCAGCATGGCCGACGACCGGACCAGCCTGGGCAGCACCACCGTCTCGACGGGGAGCCTGACCGACACCGGACGCGCCACCGATACCAGCGGGATGGCCGGGGGCGAAGCCGGGTTCACCACCGAGAGCACCCGCAGCCTGGCCGGGTTGGGCGACCTGGGCGGCGGGCCGGATGATGTGGGCGGGCGGGCCACCACCCCCGACCTGGGCCACACCCCCACAGGCGGCGGCACCGGACGCGGCGAGGGCGGTGCCTACGGCTCCAGCACCACCCAGAGCGGCGGCCCGGCCTCCTCCGGCCTACCCTTCGACTCGACCGCATCGGGCGAAAATACGATGGGCGGCAATACGATGCTCGGCGATGTGAGTACCCTCGGCTCCACCGACCGGGGCGACATGGTCATCGCCACCGGCAACAGCCCCCGTGATCTGTACCCTGCCAATGACCCCGCCACCGACCGGGGCGATATGGTCATCGCCACCGGCAACAGCCCCCGTGATCTCGGCAGCAGCGACGACCCCGCCACCGACCGGGGCGATATGGTCATCGCCACCGGTAACGCCGCCCGCGACCTGAGTAGTGGTGCTGATGATACGGAACCCAGCCCGGCAGAAGACGCTGCGGTGGGCGGTACCGGGGCCACGTACACCGGCGGCACTGGCGGGTGGGGCACCGAAGCCCCCGACAGCCCCGAAGCGCTTGGTTGGTCGCCCAGCAGCACCGACGACCGCCACGGCTCCCACGGCGAAACGCATTAAGCCCGCCAACCCCGCGAACACAACGAAAGGACGAGCGCCGGTGTGCGCCCGTCCTTTCTTTTGCCTGCGAACGCGAGGCGGGAAACGTGAAACGTGAAACGTGACGAGGGATCAGGGATCAGGGATCAGGATGACGCAATACGCAATACGCAGTACGAAATCACGCATCACGTTTCACGTTTCACGCTTCACGCCTCACCGTTCCCGCCGCTGGAGCCAGGCCAGCAGCCGATCCAACGGCCAGGTCGTAAGGATATCGGCGGGAGTGGCCCAGCCGCGACGGGCCATGAGCAGGCCGTAGGCGAGGTTGGCGAAGCCGTCGGGGTGGTGCGAGTCGGTGCTGAGCGAGAGGAGCACCCCGGCGCGAAGAGCTTGCCGCACATGGATATCGTCCAGGTCCAGCCGTTCGGGCGAGGCGTTGATCTCCAGCGCCGTGCCAGTGGCGGCGGCGGCGGCAATCACCTGCTCCACATGGAGCGCGCTGCTCTCGCGGCGACCCAGGATGCGGCCCGTCGGGTGGGCGATGATATCGACATGGGGGTTGTGGATCGCCCCCAGTACCCGGTCGGTGATCCGCTCGCTCTCCTGGCGGTGGCCGGTGTGGGC
>JBBSEL010000263.1:0-5889 GCA_038239755.1 Chloroflexia bacterium
CGGGGACCGGGGTCGCGGTCGGAGGTGGCTGGCGGACGACCAGGGGCAGCAGGGCGCGTTGTGCGCCGTCGCCAGTCTGGACCACCAGCAATAGCGAGCGTGGGTCCGCCTGGTATTGGTCGAACAGCTCCGTCCGCAGCGTCACGGTCTGGGTGAACAGGCCGCTTGCGTCAGCGGTTATCTGGCCCAATGGCACGTTGCCGCCCGTCGCCGTCACCAACGCCGTAATCTGCACCGGGGCAGCGGGCGACCAGTTCCAGCCGCGCACCCGGAACGGCGCGTTCGGCCCGGTCGGCGGGTCCACCGCGATCGCCGGTCCTGGCCCCGCCCCACCGTAGCGCCATTCGAAATAATGGCGGCCCACGTTGCCCATCTCCACCTGGAAGGCGGGCGGGTTGGCCGGATTCCAGGTCAGCGCCCGCCGCTCGAACAGTTGCACCAGCACCTGGCGCGGCTGCCCTCCTACCGTCACCGCCGCCCAGTACGCCTCGCTGATCGGGCGGCCCAGCGTCGCCAGCGGGTCGAACACCGGCCCCTGCACCGTCCCTTCCCCGGCCAGCACCGGCCCTGGCGTATTCATCCAGGCCCAGAAGACGGCGGGGATGCTGTGATGCGTCACCGGGTCGGTGCTGGCGGGCGCGGTGGCACCGGGCGGGCCGACCGGCTCGACCGGCGTGATCGTGCCTGCGTGGTCAATGCGCCGGGTGATCGGCCCGGTCGCGGGCGACGCACCGAGCAGGGCGGCGAAGCTGGCGTAGGTCGGCGCGGCGGGGTCGTTGCCGTCGCCCGCCACGGCCACTGCCGCCGGTGGGTGCGCCTGGAACGTGCCCGCCCCGGTCTGAACCTGCCCGGTGACCATCTCGACCACCAGTAGGCCGTTGGTGACATAATAGGGGTCGGCGGGGTCTGCGCCAGGGTCGGTCGCTTCCATCCGCGCCTTGTCGAAGTATTGCACCAGCCGGGTGCCCGACGGCGAATCGGCCCACGGCTCGTTCGCCACGGCGAACGGCTCCGGCCCCCACAGCCAGGACCGCCCGGCGCTGCCCGCCGCCACCGGCCCATCGGCCCGCGCCCACAGCGTATAGAACGCCGGGTCTGCCGCCCACGTCGCCGGGGTGGCCGCCCGGCCCCCTGCTGTCCCCGCCACGATCAGCGCCAACCCCAGCGCCAGTGCCCCTAATTGTCGCCCCGTTTTGCTCATGCTCTCCGCTCGCTCCTTCGCCAAAAAGTACAGACGCACAGATCGAACGATCCGTGCGTCTGTTATATCACGTTTAGGCCGGGTGCGTCACCCACTTACCCACCGAACAAGGGCTGGACGAACTGCTGCCAGAGCATGTAGATGTTGGCGACGGCGATCAGGATGCCGACGCTGTAGCCCAGCACTTTGAGCCAGCGTGGGTTGACGAACTCGCCCATCTTGGTCCGGTCGCTGGTGAACTGGAGCAGTGGGAAGACGGCGAACGAGAGTTGCACACTCAGGACCACCTGCGAGAGGATGAGCAGGTCGTTGACCGCGCCTTCGCCGACCAGGACGATCACCAGGACCGCCGGGGTGATGGCGATGCTGCGGGTGATCAGCCGCCGCAGCCAGGGCTTGATGCGGATGTTGACAAAGCCTTCCATCACGATCTGCCCGGCCAGGGTGCCGGTGAGGGTCGAGTTTTGCCCCGACGCCAGCAGCGCCACCGCAAAGAGGATGCTGGCGAGCGACGTGCCCAGCAGCGGAGTCAGCAGTTGAAACGCCTGCTCGATGCCCGCCACGTCGGCGTGCGCCGTGCCGAAGAAGGCGGCAGCAGCCATGATCAGGATGGCCCCATTGACGAACAGGGCCAGCATCAGCGCGACGGTCGAGTCGATGGTTGCGTGCTTGATCGCTTCACGCTTGGCGTCGGGCTTGGTGCGATCATATTGGCGGGTCTGGACGATGGAGGAGTGCAAGTACAGGTTATGCGGCATGACCGTCGCGCCCAGGATGCCGATGGCGATATAGAGCGCCGTGGGATTGGTCACGATCTCAGGCCGGGGCAGGAACCCGGCGAAGACGCCCGCCAGGCTCGGCTGGGTCAGCACCAGTTCGGCCACGAAGCACGCGCTGATCAGCCCGATCAGGGTCATCACCAGCGCCTCGATGTAGCGGAAGCCCCGGTTCATCAGGAAGAGGATGACCAGCACATCAGCGGCGGTCAGCAGCACGCCGACCAGCAGCGGGATGCCGAAGAGGAGCTTCAGCGCCACTGCCGAGCCGATCACTTCGGCCAGGTCGCAGGCGGCGATGCCGATCTCGCAGGTGATCCAGAGGAAGCGGCTGACCGAGCGGGGATAGGCATCGTGACACGCCTGGGCCAGGTCGCGCCCGGTGGCAATGCCGAGCCGTGCCGATAGCGCCTGCAACAGGATCGCCATCAGGTTCGAGAGGAGGATGACCGCGAGGAGCATATAGCCGAATTGCGCACCCCCGGCGAGATCCGTCGCCCAGTTGCCGGGGTCCATGTAGCCCACCGCGACCAGAAAGCCAGGGCCAACAAAGGCCAGGTACCGCTTCCACTGCTTGGCGCTCACGGGGATGGCGATGCTGCTGTGGACTTCGGGCAAGCTTGGCCCGGATTGTTCCCTCCAGCCGCGGGCGGTTTTTCTTTCAACAACTGCCATAATCAGGTTACTCCGTCCGGAAAAATTTGGTGTTTTTAGGCGTGCGAATGGTTGGCTTCGCTCCGGCTATCCGCCGGGGCTGCCGGGGGTGGGGCCGTGACCTGGACCCGCTCCGCTGCGGCCAGGCCCAGGGTGTAATCGTGCGCGTCGTGCGCGGGGCCGACTCGCACATGGAGCGACCCCCCAAACGGTTCGCGCTCCAGCACCACCAGCCGCACGCCGGGGAACATGCCCCGCGCCGCCATGTGGCGCAACAGTTCCGGATCGTCGTCATTGACGCTCAAGATCACGGCTTCTTCGCCGGGGGGGAGGGCGGCGAGTCGGGTGCCCATCTGGTTGATCACCTCGCCGTCGGCGGTGGGGATCGGGTGCCCGTGGGGATCGACCACCGGGTTGCCTAGCGCGTCGGCGATCCGCTCTTCCAGCGTGGCGCTGATATGGTGCTCCAGCCGTTCGGCCTCCTCATGCACCTGATCCCAGCCCAGACCGAGCCGTTCGGCCAGGTAGAGTTCGAGCAGCCGGTGGCGGCGGACCACCCGCAGGGCGATCTTCTCGCCCTGCGGGGTGAGGCGCACCCCCTGATAGGGCGTGTACTGGAGCAGTTCCAGTTCCGGCTGGGCCAGCTTCTGGATCATGCTGGTCACCGTGGCCGAGGTCAGCCCCAGCCGCTCGGCAATCTCTGAGGTAGCGACGGGCGTGTCGTTGGGCTGGCCTTGCCGCAGGAGGTAGATTGTTTTCAGGTAATCTTCAACCGTTGCGCTGCTCATACAAATCTCCCTTTAAGTCTAGCCGCATCTCGTATTTTAGACACGTCTAAATTATATCATCGGGAGGTAAAAGAGTCAATACCCTCCAGCCCTAAACCACCGGGACGTTCATCCATCGATCTGCCCGGAAAAACCCGCCTTTTGGCCGATTGACCATCGGAGCCGGACGAATTATAATCGGTGAATTGGAGGAACTACCGCATGAACGACGAAATAGACATCAAAATACTGACGATCCTTCAAGAAAACTCGCGCACGCCCAACGCCGAGATCGCCCGCCAGGTGGGCATGGCCCCCTCCGCCGTCTTCGAGCGCATTCGCAAGCTGGAGGCGCAGGGGATCATTCGCGGCTACGAAGCGCGGCTCCAACCGCAGGCGCTGGGGCTGGGGCTGCTGGCCTTCGTGTTCGTGCGCACCGATGATCGTGGCTCGATGGAAACAGGCAAGAAGCTGGCCCTCATTCCCGGCGTGCAAGAAGTGCATGACATCGCGGGCGAGGACTGCTACCTGGTGAAGGTCCGCGCCGAAAGCACCGAGGCGTTGGGGCGGCTGCTCCGCGATCAGTTCGGCACGATCCCTTCGCTGCGCTCCACCCGCACCACCATCGTCTTATCAACCGCCAAAGAAACGGCCCAATTGCCGCTGGGAGGCGGCCCAGAGGAGACACCCCATGTCTGACCGCATCTCCCGATCCGTCTCACCCCGCTGGATGATCATCATCGCCTTTGCCGCGATCTACCTGATCTGGGGGTCCACTTATCTAGGGATCCGCATCGCCATCGAAACGATGCCGCCGCTGCTGATGGCCGGAGCGCGTTTCCTCGTCGCCGGGGGGTTGGTCTACGGCTGGATGCGGTTGCGCGGCACCCCCCGGCCCAGCGGGATCAACTGGCGGGCGGCGGCCCTGGTCGGCGTGTTGCTGCTGTGCAGTAACGGCGCGGTCAGTTGGGCCGAACAGTGGGTGCCTTCCGGCCTGGCCGCGCTGCTGATCGCCACCGTGCCGCTGTGGGTGGCCGTGCTGTCCTGGCTGCGTGGGGGCGATCGGCCTACGCTGGGGGCGGCAGTGGGGCTGGTCCTGGGCCTGCTTGGCATCGCCCTGCTGATCGGGCCAGGCGAATTGCTGGGCGGCACCCATGTGGACCCGGTGGGCGCACTGGCGATCCTGATCGGGTCGGTGGGCTGGGCGGCAGGGTCGCTCTATTCGCGCAAGGCCCCCTTGCCGACCGCGCCGCTGCTCGGCACCGGCATGGAGATGCTGGCCGGGGGGGCGGTGCTGCTCGTGGCCGGCCTGGTGACGGGCGAGGGAGCGGCGCTTCATCTTGAGGCGATCTCGCTCCGCTCCCTGCTGGCCTTTGCCTATCTGGTGGTTTTCGGGTCGATTGGGGCCTTCAGCGCCTATGTCTGGCTGCTGCGGGTGGTCTCGCCCGCCCGCGCCTCCACCTATGCCTATGTCAACCCGGTGGTCGCCGTGTTCCTCGGCTGGGCGCTGGCAAACGAGCCGGTGACGCCGTTGACTCTCGTCGCTGCCGCGGTGATCGTCGCCGCCGTCGCGCTGATCGTCATGCAGCAGGCACGAACCAAGACGCCTACGCCCCCTGAGGTTGCATCCCTGGAGCCGGAGGAACCGGCGGCGTACCGAGGGACCGCCATCCAACCGGGGCGGGCGAAAGAATCGGGAACGTAATACGGGAATTACTGACCAACGGCCTCGCTTTAAGAGGGTGAGGCCGTTGCTTTTATCCCCCCAGCCGGGCCAGCAGGGGGACGATGAAGGGGACGGCCAGCGAGAGGAGACCACCACTGGCGGCGGCCAACATGCCCATCTCGCTCCCAGCGGTGCGGACGATGATCGGCAGGGTCACGTCGCTGGCGGTGGCCCCGGCGGGGGCCAGGGTTTGCCAGGGGTGCCAGTGCCGGGCGATGGTCGGGATAATCGTCAGCGCCACCAGTTCGCGCAGCACGTTCGCCAGCAGGGCCAGCGCTCCCGCCTGGGGATAGCCGATGTCGGTGAGCAGCACGCCCGACAGGCTGTACCAGCCGAAGCCGCCGCCCACCGCCGCCGACTGGCCCACCGGCAGCCCCACCAGCGGGGCCATCAGCACCCCGGCGAGGATCGAACCGCCCGCAATCGCCAGCGGCACCAGCAGGAACCCCGGCCCGGCCCGCCGCACCGCCCGGAACGCCGCCTCGTCGGCCCCCAGCACGATGCCGACCAGCGCCATCAGGGCATAGAGCACCCCTTGTTCGGTGAGCGGCACCCAACTGCGGTCCCACCCGCTCAGGCTCAAGCCCCGCCCAGCCAGGATCCCGGCCCCGACCACTGTCGCCAGAATCAGCGATGCTTTCATCGGTCGCCCGTCCCTTCGGCGCGGCGACCCCGCCCCACCAGGGGCAAGACCAGGGCGACCCCGGCCATCGACAGCGCAATCGTCAGCAGGGCATAGCCCAGGCTTGCCAGGCCGATGCTGCC
>JBBSEL010000264.1:0-5886 GCA_038239755.1 Chloroflexia bacterium
AGAACCACTCTTCGGCCCGGCCCGCCGCCAGCGTCTCCTCGGCAAAGGCGCGCACCGGGTCGGCGAGCAGGTCGTCTTCGAGCGGGCGCGGGCAATAGAGCTTGGCGAACAGCCACTCGCTGCCCGGCGGGCGGGGCCCCCACCACGTACTGGGGGGGGGGGGGGGGGTTTTAAAAAATAAAACACCCGGCGCGGTTTTGGGGGGGGGGGGGGGGGGGGGGGGGGGGGTTGGGGGGTTGGTAGTTAAGTTTCCTCGGATACTAACCACTAACCACCAACCACTAACCACTCGTCACCCGTCACTCGTCCAGCTCCTGCGCGATGGCGGTCAGCAGGTCGCGTTCGGCGGCTTCGCCCAGCGACGGGATCGTGCAGCCCGCCGCCTGGGGGTGGCCGCCGCCGCCGAAGTGCCCGGCGATAGTCGCCACGTTGACACCGGGGCGCGAGCGCAGGCTGACCCGCGTGCCGTCGCCCCGCTCCTTGAGCAGCGCGGCAACCTTGATCGTCTCCACCCCGGCCAGCCAGCTAACCAAACCTTCCAATTCTTCTTCTTTGGCCCCGGTCTCCTGCAACATCTGGCGGCTGACGGTGACCCAGATGGCGCGGTTGTCGTTGCGGACCCCGGCCAGCGCCCGGCTCCACAGCAGGACGGTCGAAAGCGGGCGGGTCTGGAACGCCTGCTCCACGATGGGATAGAGCCGCCCCCCCGCCTCCATCAGGTCGGCCCCGATCCGCAGGCTGCGCGGGGTGGTGCCCGCCGTGCGGAAGCCGAGCGTGTCGGTGATCACGCCCAGCAGCAGCCAGTGGGCGGCGGCTTCGTCGGGGGGCATCTCCAGCGCCTCCAGCAAGATCGCGATCTGCTCGGCAGCGGCAGCGGCGGTGGTGTCCACGATGTTCACGTCGCCAAAGCGCAGGTTGGTGCTGTGGTGATCGATGTTCAGCACCGGCAGCCGCTCGAACAGCGCCTTGTTCGCGCTGTAGACCGTCCCCAACCGGGCCGGGTCGCTGCAATCCAGGGCGACGATGGCATCGGGCGGCGGGCCGGGTGGGTTCGCGCCGATAAAGATCCGGTCGAGCGCGGTCTGCGCATCGGGCAAAAACATGCCGTAGACGGTGGGGATCGGGTCCGCCGAAACGACGGTGCATTCGTGGCCGTGGAGGTTGAGCATGTGGGCCAGCCCCAGGCTGCACCCCAGGCAATCGCCGTCGGGGCTGACATGCAGGGGGAGCCAGAGGCGGCGCTTGCCCTTCAGGAACTCGCGGGCCGGGGCATAGTCGGCGGCAGCCAGCGGTGCCCCACGGTCGGCGGAGGTGATCACAAGGCCGGGACGGGCCGTGGGCGCGGGGCTGGTGGGGGGGTCGGTTATCATCACCGGGGAACTCCTGGGCGGATACTGCCCGTCATGGGCCAAAGCCGGGGCAGCCCGCCCGATCTAGGCGGGCGGGTCGGGGGCCAGCTCGGCATCGGGCCCCGGGGGCGCGTCAGACACGGTGCTGATCCCTTCGGCCTCCAGTTGATTGAGCAATTGGGCGATGCGGTCGCTGTGGGCGATGGAGATGTCGGAGCGGAACTGGATCGAGGGGATATAGCGCATCGAGAGGCGGGTGCCTAGTTCATGGCGCAGGAAGCCCACCGCGCTCGTCAGGGCCTGCATCGAGGACTCCTGCTCTTCCGGCGTGCCCAGGATGCTCACGAACACACGGGCGTGGTGGAGGTCAGGACTGACCTCGGCGCGGGTGACGGTGATAAACCCCAGGCGTGGGTCTTTCAACTCACGCTGGATCAGCACCGAGACTTCTTTTTGGATCGCGTCGGCGACTTGTTGTTGGCGGCGAGTAGGCATAGGGTTTGGGGGTAGCGGTCAGGGGCCGGGGACCAGAGACTCAGTGTCGGCGCTGGACGCACCCCGCTGCTCCCTAGTCCCTGGCCCCTGATCTCTAGCTCACACGTTCCTTGTGGAAGAACTCTAGCGTATCCCCCACCTGGAAGTCGTTGAAGGCCGACATAGTCAAGCCGCATTCATATCCGGCGGCGACTTCGCGCACGTCGTCTTTGAAGCGTTTGAGGGCACCGACAGAGCCTTCATGGACCACCGTGCCGTTGCGCAAGACCCGCACCGTGTCGGTACGCAGGATCTTGCCGTCGGTCACGATCAGCCCGGCGGCCTGTTCGTTACGCGGCAGACGGAAGACCTCGCGCACTGTGGCATAGCCGTCGGTGGTGTCGGCGAACGTCGGCTCCAGCATCCCGATCATGGCGGCCCGAATATCATCCAGCAAGTTGTAGATGATGTTGTAGAAGCGGATGTCCACATGGGCCGTGTCGGCGGCCCGCTTGGCTGCCGGGTCAGGCCGCACGTTGAAGCCGATGATGATCGCCCCCGACGCCACCGCCAGCGACACATCGGACTCGCCGATGGCCCCGGTGCCTTCGTGGAGGATCTTCACCTGCACATCCGCGGTACTCAGGTTGTTGAGCGCCTGGCGGATCGCTTCAATCGAGCCGCGCACGTCGGCCTTGACAATCAGGCGGACTTCCTTGATCTTGCCCGCCTGGATCTGGGTGAACATCTCTTCCAGGCTCAGCGGCTTGCTGCCCTTGAGCAGGGTTTCCAGGCGGCGCTGGCGCGTGCGGCTCTCGGCCACATCGCGGATCGTGCGCTCGTCTGGTAGCACCTGGAGCGTGTCCCCCGCTTCCGGCACATCCACCAGCCCGGCGATTTCTACCGGGGTGGAGGGGTCGGCCTTGCGCAGGTTGCGCCCCTTGTCATTGTTCATGGCGCGGATGCGGCCCATAACCGAGCCGACGATCACATAGTCGCGCAGGTTCAAGGTGCCGTTCTGCACCAGCACCGTGGCGATCGGACCGCGCAGGCGGTCGCGCTTGGCCTCGATGATGACCCCGACGGCGGGCTTGTTCGGGTTCGCCTTCAGGTCGAGCAGTTCCGACACGACCAGGATGACTTCGAGCAGCTTGTCAACGTTCAACCCGCTGCGGGCCGATACCTCAACGTACTCGGTTTCGCCGCCCCACTCCACCGGCACGAGGTTGTACTCGGCTAGCTGGGTCCGAATCCGCTCCGCGTTGGCCGTCTCTTTGTCGATCTTGTTGATCGCCACGATGATCGGCACGTTGGCGGCCTTGGCGTGGTTCATGGCCTCGATGGTCTGGGGCATCACCCCGTCATCTGCCGCTACCACCAGCACCGCGATATCCGTTACCTGTGCCCCACGGGCGCGCATGGCGGTGAATGCTTCGTGGCCCGGCGTGTCCAGGAAGGTGATCTTCCGCCCCTGGATCTCTACCTGATAAGCCCCAATGTGCTGTGTGATCCCGCCTGCCTCGCTTGCCATCACGTTGGTCGAACGGATCGCATCGAGCAGCTTGGTCTTACCATGGTCCACATGGCCCATGATCGTCACGACCGGCGGGCGGGTCACGGCGCGCGGGTCTTCGCTGACCGGCACTTCGGCGGCCAGCGCCTCTTCTGCCGCGTCCAGCACCGGCTTCATCGGGACGACTTCAAAGCCCAGATCGTGAGCGATGATCGCCGCCGTATCAAAGTCCAGCGGCGCGTTGATCGTCGCGGTGACCCCGTTCTTGAACAACTGGCTGATCACGGCACCGGTGCCCAGCTTGAGCGCCAGCGCCAGGTCGCGCACGGTCAGCATCGGCGGCAGCTCTGCTGGGGCGCGTTGCACCACCGGCGCGCCGCGCATCGGCTGCGGGCCGCGCTGACCCGGTCGCCCGCCACTAAACCCACCGGGACCCCGCCCAGGGATGTTCTGGCCGGGCCGCCCACCGGGGCCACCACGGTTGTTGCCACCGGGGCCGCGCTGCCCGGCCCCCGGTCCGCCGCCGCCCCCAGGGCGACCAGCACCCGGTCCACCGGGACGACCACCGGGGCCGCTGGGCCGATAGCCCTGGCCGGGGCGGTTTGCGCCGCCGGGGATCCGGCCCCCGGTCGGAGCGATCGGGCGCGAGGCACGCCCCCGGGGCACCACCGTTACTTCTTCTTCTTCTTCCGCCCCTTCAACCGGAGCGACCGGGGTCTCTCCATCAACGGGCGCAGCCACGGGCGTCGTCTGCCGCGCATTACGCGGCGGTCCGCCACTTCCCCTATTTCGACTAGACATGTATTTCCAACCTCCTGGGCAACCCTTTACCCTACCATACCTACCACTTGCTCCCAAACCGGCAACCGGCGGGAGCAAGGGCCCTTACACTTCAGCAACAACCGAAGCGTCTGTCTCCTCCCGCACGCCGTCACCGGCGGGATCCGCATAGTCCGAGTCCATTCGGGGTGGTAAGGCTGCACCATAGGCCTGCAAGATTGCTTTATCTTCCAGGCTAATCGCCGTTTTAAGAGCGTATTCTAAAGATTTCTTCTTGAGCGCGGCATCCCAACAATCAAAGGTGCGGCACAGATAGGCCCCGCGCCCCGATTTCTTGCCGCCTTCATCGATTTCGACCGTCCCCAGGGGGGTCCGCACCACCCGCACCAGGCCACGCTTGGCGTTCGCCTGGCGGCAGGCAACACAGGTCCGCTGGGGAATGTGCTTGGGCCGAGGCCCTTTTGCTTTGCCTTTCATGTGCCTATCACTTGCGTATAAACGAAAATCAGACGTCAGAAATCAGAAGAGCAATAACGAGAGAACGCTGATTTCTGAAGTCTGATTTCAGAGAACTCTTACAGTTCGGCCACCTGCGCGGCATCTTCCAGCAAGGAGGCCAGGTCCTCGTCGGCGGCAGCGGCCTCAACCGACTGGGCCGCCGCCAGCGGGAAGGTGGCAAGAATGCGCGTGTCGGTCCGCACCTGCAAGATGCTATCGACCACCCGCAGCCGCAGCACTTCGCCGACCATGTCTTCCGGCAGGGGGCCATACATCTGGTTCTGAAAAACTACGGTGTTGTTCGGGCGCACCTTGCGGCGCTCGTCCTGCTGCATCGGCACGGTGAAGTCGGGGACCATCGCCAGGTCCATCAGCGCTTCCGGGTTAACCCCTTCGCGCAGGGCTTCCACATGCCGGGTCAGGTCTTCGTCCTCGTCACCGAGGGTGGCGCGGACGCTCTTGATATCGATCCGCCAGCCGGTCAGCTTGGCGGCCAACCGGGCGTTCTGCCCCTCTTTGCCGATGGCGAGCGACAACTGCCGTTCGGGGACGATCACCTGGGCGGTCTTGTCGTCATCTAATAGCTCAACGCTGACCACCTGGGCCGGGCTGAGCGCGTTGGCGATGAACACCGACATATCCGGATGCCAGGCCACGATGTCGATCTTCTCGCCGTACAACTCGTTCACGATATTCTGGATGCGGATACCGCGCATCCCCACGCAGGCCCCCACCGGGTCCAGGCCCTCCTGGCGCGAGGCGACCGCCACTTTCGAGCGGGTGCCCGCCTCACGGGCGATAGCCTTGATCTCGACGGTGCCGTTATGAATTTCCGGTACTTCCAGTTCCAGCAGGCGGCGCAGCATGTTGCGGTGCCCCCGGCTGACCACCAGTTGCGGCCCGCGCTGGTTGCGCTGCACATCAAGCAAGAGCACCCGCAGGCGCTGGGCCACGCGGTAACGTTCGCTCTTGACCTGCTCGCCGGGCGGCAGCACCGCCTCGACCTTGCCAAACTCCAGGATGATCGCACCGGGGCCGTCAGGCCGGTTCGGGTCGCGTTGTTCGGTGCGCTGGACCACCCCGCTAATGATGTCGCCGATGCGGTCGTTGTAGTCCACAAAGACGCGATCCCGCTCGGCCTCGCGAATGCGCTGCATGACCACCTGCTTGGCCGTCTGCGCCGCGATGCGCCCGAAGTTGGCCGGGGTCGTCTCGACGGGCACGTAGCTGCCGATCTCGGCTTGCGGGTCCACGGCGCGGGCTTCGGCCAGG
>JBBSEL010000265.1:0-5871 GCA_038239755.1 Chloroflexia bacterium
GGGCGGGCGGCGCGGTCGATATATCCCCTTCCAACCCCCCTATGTTAGATGCACAGTCCCCGGCTTTCGATACATGTGTCATCGCCGGGGTCGTTACCGGGGACATGCTGCTCCACCGACTCTCTCGCGAGCCGTTCCATGCAGCGGGCACCCTTCACCTAACGCACTTATATGCCATCCTGCTCACCATTCGCGTAATCGGCTTGGCCTAAAATTAATTTCTCCCCACTGGAGGGGGCAAAACCAGGGATAAACGGCCTTACGCTCCCCACTGAGGAAAGATCCGGACGATTCTAACCCCCACCACCACAGGCGATTTGCGCCGGTGGGGAGCAAACCCCATTTTGGGGCCTATTTTGGCCCCCAAGTGGGGAGAGAAATTCACTTTAGTCTATTTTTATTCCGCGAACGGTGAGATCCTGGTAGCTCAAATTAGCCATTGTGGCGCGACCGCCGACTCCGCCAGCGCAACGTCCGGCAGGTAGGGCTTTATATCGAGCACAGCGGTACCATCAACGGCATCCAGCCCTTGGACCTGTAGCACATTGCCGGCGATGTCGATCAGCCTCACAGTTGTAATGCCCATGGGGTTGGGGCGATACTGTGTGCGCGTCGCAAAGACGCCGGTCAGCAGCCAGTCGGTGCGGTCGCGTGGGTGGCGCACCAGATCCGTCGCCAGATCGAAATGCACCTGGTGCAGGTGGAACACCACCAGGATATGCGAGTAGTCGCGAAGACCGCGCAAACCCGGTATCAGCGCATCGTCAAGCCGGATCTCCGAGACCACGTCGGCCCAGTCGGTAAATCCGCTGTCGGTTATTGGCGATGCGACGATACCAATCGGGTGCAGAGTTATATCCAGGTTCATGTATTTCCCCTTGTTCTCTCAGCGCGCACCGGCTAGCCCAGATGCTCGACCTCTGGATGGTCCATGAAGTGCCAGCGCACGGAATCCGCGGGCCGGTCGGGTGTGTGCAGCACCAGCATGAACTGCGCCTCTGCAGCGCCGGGGTTCTGGCAGGAGTGCGGCAGGGCAGCTTCAAACAGCAGCATATCTCCTGGCTAGAGTAGATAGGTGGTCTCGTCCACTTCGTACTTCAGGGTGCCCTTCATGCAGCAGACGAATTCGTGGCCGCTGTGTACGACGCGGCCGCTCCCGATATCCGCGTGCGGGGCGAGCGTGAGCTTTATACATCTACGCCCTGAAACCGCTGCCGGAAGTAACGCCGGTCGGTGCGCAGAATTAGGAGGATTCCCATGTCTCAGAAGATGATCGTGGTCTGCAATCACGCCGATCCGAGCGGCATCATGCCCTCGCTGATCTTCGCCTCGCCGGGCGTCGCCCTCGATTACGAGGTGCATATGTTCTTCTGCCCGGGTGGGGCCCAGGCGCTGGTCAAAGGCGAATTGGAGAAGCTCGGCACCCCGAAGGGGATGCCCAACCCCGTAACGCTGTTTGACACCATTCTGGACCAGGGCGGCGAGGTCGTGTTCTGCGAGCTAGCCATCGAGAGCAAAGACATTGACCCGCAGACCTTGCGCGACGCGCGCATCGTCGTCGAGAAAGTGCCGCCGTTCCTGATGAACGCCGAGGGCGCAGGGATGACGTTCGTGTTCTAACCCTCTGTAAGCTAGCAGCCGTCAGCCGTCAGCCGCCAGCTTTCAACAGCGGCTGATCCCTGATAGGGGATGGCGGCTAGCTCACCAGGGAGGCCTGCGGTGGATAATAGATTCTCGGTGGGGGCCAGGCTACGCTGCTTGCGGCGGGAGCGGAATCTCTCGCAGAAAGCGCTGGCGAAGCAATGTAGGCTTTCGCCGAACGCGATCAGCCTGACCGAGCGGGATGAGATCTCGCCCAACGTCGCCACGCTGCAACGGCTCGCGGCGGCGCTGGGCGTCAAAATGGGCGGCTTCTTCGCGCCAGCCGGGCAGTGCCCGACCGTTACCATCGGCGGCGTGACCACCGGCGGCGTGACCATCGCCGGCATCTGCAGCGGCTGGCGGCTCGCCGGGCAGCAGATGCAGCCGTTCCGCCTGACCCTCGCGCCGCATGCGGATATCGGCAGCCGCCATCTGGTGTATACCGAGCACGAATTCGTCTGCTGTATCAAAGGCACGCTCACGTACGAAGTGGATGACACGGTGTACGTGCTCGCACCGGGCGACATGCTGCTGTTCGACGCCACCCTGCCGCACTCCTGCCGGAATCCCGACGATGAAGACGCCCAATGCTTGCTCGTCTTGCACGCTCCCGGCGGGCCGCCGGACCCGATGCGTTGGCCGTTCATGAGCTATCCTTCTGTGGTGCCGATCGGCTGACGGGGATCGGCTAAAGAGGACCGTAGTTTTTCGCGACCCCGCCGGCAGGCTTTGTGCTGATAGCGATGCTGGCGCCATAGGGCACGCGGGCACCCTGCAGGCGTCACCGGAGCGGCGGCGCGCCAGCATCTCCACATCCGCCCTTCCCACGCTCCCACAATCTCATGGTTCGTACGTGCTGTTGGTGCTCAAGAGTAGCGAATCAGGTAATCCTGTCCCCACGCAAGGATTCTCGCGCGGAGTTGAGTAAGGCGACGGCCAAAATCCGGCTGCTGCAGCTTTAGATCACCCCATGCGCGGTTGAGCCTGGGCACCGGGGTTCCGTACATTACACCCGCCTACATGTCCCTGACCAGCTCATACTGCGCATGAACGTCCTCCTCGGCATGAGCGACAAACGGTGCGGATGGGCGTCCGGTCGCCACGGGCGCGTGATGATAGCCGGCAAAAGTCTGTCCGCCCCCCGCCAGCGTCGCCACGTTGACAAAGCCCCTCTGTACCAGGATACGATATGCCAGATAGCTGCGGAAGCCGACCGTGCAATAGACCAGCACACGCCGCCCGCCCGCCTGGGCGCGCAACTCTTCCACCCGCCCACGCAAATCGGGCAACGGAACGGGGCGCGCTCCGTCGATATGCCACGCGGCATATTCCTGCGGCCCGCGCACGTCCACGATCAGCGCGTCGGCGGTGGCCGCAGGATAGTCTTCGGCGTACCAGAACGCGACGTCGCCACGGAGCAGGTTGGCGGCCACAAATCCGGCCATATTGACCGGGTCTTTGGCTGCGCCGTAGGGCGGCGCATAGGCCAGTTCCAACTGCTCCAGATCGTAGACCGTCATGCCGGCGCGGAGGGCGGTGGCCAGCACGTCGATGCGCTTATCTACCCCATCGAAGCCCACAATCTGCGCGCCGAGCAGCTTCCCGTCGGCAGGGGCGAACAGCAATTTCAGGTGCAGCGCCGAGGCGCCCGGATAGTATCCCGCATGGCTCGACGGGTGCAGATAGACCTTATGATAGGGCCGTCCGGTCCGCTGGAGCACCTTCTCCGACGCGCCGGTGATCGCGCCCACCATGTCGAAAATCCGGACGATGGCCGTGCCCTGCGTGCTGGTGTAGCAACTGGCGCGCCCGGCGATGTTCTCCGCCACAATGCGGCCCTGCCGGTTGGCCGGCCCGGCCAGCGCGATAAGCGCCGGCTCCCCCGTCACGGTATCGATCACCTCCACCATATCGCCAGCCGCGTAAATGTGGGGGTCGGAGGTGCGCATATGCGCGTCGACCTTGAGGCCCCCGCGCGGCCCCAGTTCCAGCCCGGCCTCCTTGGCCAGCGTGGTGGCCGGGCGCACGCCTACCGCCATGACCACGAAATCGGCCAGCAGCGGTGCGCCGGTGGCGAGCGCCACGGCGACCCGCCCCGCCACATCGGCAAACGCTTGGGCGGCCGTGCCCAGGTGGAGTGTGACGCCCTGCTGCTCCAGGTGATCGCGCAGGGCAGACGCCATCTCGCGGTCGAGCAACGGCATGACCTGGTCCTGCAACTCGACCAGATCGACCGCAAGGCCGCGCCGGTGGAGCGCCTCGACTATCTCGACCCCGATGTAGCTGCCGCCGATCACCACGGCGCGCCGGGCACCGCCATCAACCTGGGCTTTGATCCGGTCCATATCCGGGATAGTGCGCAGCGTAAAGATGCGCGGGTGATCGACCCCCGGCACCGGCGGGCGCACCGGTTCGCCGCCCAGCGCGAGCACGAGGGTGTCGTACGATTCGGTGTACACCCTGCCGTTCGCCTGCTCGCGCACCGTCACGCTCCGAGCAGCCCGGTCAATGGCCAGGACCTCGTGCCCGGTGTGCACATCGACCGCGAGCGTGGTACGCAAATGCTCAGGCGTGACGATGAGCAACTTCTCACGCTCGACGATCTCGCCGCCGATATGGTAGGGCAAGCCGCAATTGGCGTACGAGACGTAGTGATCGCGTTCCAGGACGACGATTTCCGCCTGCTCATCGAGACGCCGCAGCCGCGCGGCCGTGGACATGCCGGCGGCGACCCCCCCAATAATCACTGTTTTCATGCCGAGATTCCTCTCAGTTGGAGCAGGAAGTCGCCCCACTTGGTGTTCGGTGTCTGTAGCTGGAGACGCTCGGGCGTGGCATTCCCGGTTAGAAACACAGCAACCGCCCGTGGCTCAACGTCCCGATGGAGGTACGAAGATCTAGTACATCATGCAGGAACGCGCGCGGTATTGTCAACTTAACGGCAAGGCCCCAAATCGCTCCCCACCGCGGCGACTATTTTGGCCGATTTGCGGTCAGCGGCCCCCTATTTCGGCCAGAAAATGGGGGACCCTCCCCACGTGGCCCGCCAATTTTGGCCGCTCAGCCTTTAAGTTGACAATACCCTCGCGACAACAACAAGAATCTTCATGTTGGTCTCCCTTTCTTCGCTTGATCCTGCGTCATGGTCCAGAGGGAACTCGCGCTGGCGTGCCCACGGCCCAGTCTCCCCTGACCAGGGGGACCGCTTCATTGTACTATACAAGTGTAAAAGCTGGGGTGAAGATAGGTGACAATTCGGTGAACAGCGCCAGGTCGGTGCGGCGGCGGATGATCAAGAAAAGCGGGTGCCCACTCATTGTCTTCCGCCCTCGCGCTGTTCAATTGCGGAGCGCCCAACCCGGTGAGAATCTCGTTACAGGACCTATCATGGGCCGCGTTGGACAACAATAGGCGGCAACGCCGTCCCACAGTTTAGCGATCCGCTCGGTCCCGCGTTTTCACCAAACTGTAACCTCTGTCTACGCTCATTGCCACTTTCCTGCGCTATGCTTAAGCGGTAATCCCCCGGTGCACCCTATTCTGTTGCAGCCTAGAGCGCACCGCTTAACCGTCGTCCCGCTTGAGCAAGGAGGCCATCGTATGACCGCGCATATTCTTGATCTCTGGGCGATCCCGGAGCACGCCTTCCCGCGAGACGGCGCGCCCGCCGTCCAATGGCAGTTTCTGCTGCACTATGCGGTGCTGGCCCCGTCGATCTATAACACCCAACCCTGGCACTTTCAGATCCATGATGAGGTCCTGGATCTCTACCTGGACCCGGCCCGCACCCTGCGGATCGTCGATCCGCAGCAGCGCCAGGCGATAATCAGTTGTGGGGCGGTCCTGGCAAACCTCCAGATCGCCCTGCGACACTTTGGCTATGCCGGGCACGTCGCGCTGCTGCCCGACCCGACCCAACCCGATCTGCTGGCCCGGGTGCAGCTGGGGCCGTTGCGTCCGGCGACCGAGCTGGACCACCTGCTCTTCCAAAGCATTCCGCAGCGGCACACCGACCGGCAGCCGTTCACCTCCCAGCCGCTCCCCACGACCCTGTTTCCCACGTTGCAAGCTGTGGCCGGGCGGGAGGATGCCTGGTTCCAGCCGGTGAGTGGGGCCAACGCACGAGCCGTGCTGGGGACGCTGGTCGCCACGGCAGAGCGGCGGCTGTGGGCCGACCCGGCCTATCGCGCCGAGCGCGGCCACTGGGAACACCCGCCGCACCGCGACCAC
>JBBSEL010000266.1:0-5863 GCA_038239755.1 Chloroflexia bacterium
CGGCTGCTGACCGTGCCCCAGCTCCAGCGGCTCTACGGGCTGGAGAGTGCCGGTAGCGTGCATCCCCGGTTGACCGGGCTGCTTGGCCCCGACGGCACCCCACGCATCCTCGAACGCGAGCGCGGGCCGGATGGCCGGTATTACTATGCCCTGGGCCGGGTCGGCTATCGCTACCTGCCGGAGACGGACCCCCCGCCGGTGCGCCACAAGGCGCTGGCCCAGATGCGCCTCAGCCCGCAGTGGATCGATCATACCCTGGCGGTCGGCTGGCTGATGGTGCCCTGGTTGACCAGCGAGGGCGATTGGCAACCGGAGGGCAGCCCCTTAAGCTGGTGGGGGGAGCATCGCGCGATCCTGCCGTATCCCTTACCGCGCCCGCGCGGGCCGGTGACGCATGGGCGGGTCGAACCGGACGGGGCGATGCGGCTGACGCGTCCCGATGGGGCGGCCTGGACCGGGGCGGTGGAGCATGACGCCGGGAGCGAAGACAGCGCGGACTGGGCGGCGAAACTGAAGCGCTGGGCGGCGGTCATCCGCTGCGGAAGCTGGCGCACCCGCTTCGGGGACACCCAGCCGCACCTACTGATCACCGTGCCGACGGCGGCCCGCCGGGCGCAGATTGCCCCCTGGGTGGCCGCCGGACGCAAGGAGCATAACAACTTCTGGGCCTGGATTGCCGTCCATCGGGAGGTGCGTGTCGGCGAGGAGGATCCGATCGATGCGGCCTGCGCGCGGCTGGTCGCCCTGGCCTGGCTCCAGGTGACGGCGACCCCGGCGGCCCCGCTCCAGACCGACGCGGCGACGCTCCCTGCCATCATCGCGGCGATCGCCCCTTGGCGACCGGCAGCCCGGACCTCCGCCGCTTCGCTGGCCCCGGCTGATGGGGCCTCGCACGCGCAGGTGGCCCTTGAAGCCCGCGTGCAAGAGCAAACGACCCAACTGCAGGCGCAGGCGGCGACGATCCAGGGCCTCCAGGCGGCGGTCGCTGCGCAACGCGAGCGGTGGGCCGCCGCCCGGGCGGACCTGGTGCTCTTGGACCAGCACCACCAGCGGTTACAAACGACCTACCAGCAACTTTGGCCGTGCAGCCCGCCGTGCGACTGCAACGCTATTGGACCACGCGCCATCCGCTGCTGCTGGCGGGGCGGGCACTGGCCTTCGCCGCGGGGCTGTTCGCCCTGGGGGTGCTGCTGACGATCCTATGGCTGCTGGGCGTGCAGGCCTGGGACGTTGCGCTGGGGTGGGATCCGGGCCTGGCCGCCGTCGCTGCGACCCAGCCCCCGGTGGTGACCCTGTTAACCACGCTTTGGCGGACGCCCTGGTGCAGCGGACCGTTGGTGCTGGGGAGTGTGATCGGCACGTGGGTCGCCTGGCGCGGGGCGACGGTCGGGCGACGGTTGGGCTATCACCGCACGGGTGGCGACCCCACTGCTGACCCGCGCCGGTAGCCTGGTGGTCGCCCAGGCCGCGTAATTATCACCCCATAGGGCAGGGCCTATGCGTCAGACGAATTGCGCAGCCCCAGGAGGCGCAACGCCTGCTCGGGACGCTGACTATTGGTCCGCAAGGCGGCGGCGATCCGCTGGTGTCCGGCCCGGTGGAGCAGGCTGATCACCGTGCTCCGCACCGCCGACAGCACCGCCCCGCCGTGCCCCACGTGGATCAAGCTCTGATCCTCGCCCAACGTCACATCCTTGATGTAGTGCAGCCCATTCTCGATCCGCCAGTGGCCGCGATGGATCCTCAGTAGCTGGCCGACCGTGGCATCCTCTGCGGGCAGGCTCGTCACCACATAGTGGGTCGCGTGGCGGGTCTGTTCGTGCTGCTGCCAGGTCCGCTGGATTTGGACCACTTGCGCTAACCCCGGCCAATGGCTGTAGCCCGCTAACTCGCCCGAGGCCACCGCGCAGCGTTCTTCGATCCGCCCATGGCCTTTGTCGAAGGTGGTCGTGGCTCGATAGTCCCCGGCGCCTCGGTGAGCGGCGCGCGCCTGCTGCATGGCCGGGTCGGCAAATAAGAGGGTGATATCGGCGAGCAACTCCGGCTGGTTGCCTTTGACCGTCACCACATAGTCCCCGCCGTCGGCCAGGACCTGGCGGCATAGCGCGGGCTGACAACCTATCGGTTGTGCAACCACGAGGCGAATCGTGTACGGCTGGCAAGTTTTCCCGTTTCGCTGCTCGGACGGTACGGGCGGGGGCGGAGTAGCGACGGGGCCGGGGATGGCGTTGACGGGTTACCCAACGTGTGGTACATTGGAACCCGTAGGTAACTCCTTCTCTGCGGTGCGTTACCCAACTGAGGATCCTCCCAATGGTACGCCGTCTTCCGCTGGTTACGGATCACCACTTATGCTGGCCTGAGCAGCCCGGCCCCCTGCTCCCGCCTATCCTTGTGGAATCGCCGGCCTGGTATACCTGGCTGGGCGCGGAACCGAATCGGTCCTTTACCTTTCGGAACCAGGCCGGAACCTGCACCGTGCGCTGCGAGCAGCGCCGCCAGGCGTGCTATTGGTATGCTTATCGCAAGCATCAAGGCCGGCTGCACAAAGCTTACCTGGGCAAGACGGAGGCGTTGACGCTCGCCCGGCTCAATGCGGTCACCGCAGAGTTGGCGAGCCGGAGTACGCTCCGCCCTGGCGTAATGTTCTCAGGGCCGGAGCCCGCCGCCAGGGCGCGGCCGCGCCGGGCCGCCCGGCCGGACCACCCCCGTCGGGCACGTTCTGCGGGCCCGGCGACCTTCACCCGCAGCCCAGCGGCTGGATTCCGGGGCCAGCAGCACCTGCCCGTCCCCCTCACCCCCCTCATTGGGCGGGAGCAGGACGTCCAGGCGGTCGCCACGCTCCTGCGCCGGTCCGACATCCGCTTGCTGACCCTCACCGGGGCGGGGGGCATCGGCAAAACCCGCCTTGCGGAGCAGGTGGCCGCCAGCGTACTCCCCGACTTTGCTGATGGCGTATGCTACGTCTCCCTGGCGCTGATCCACGATCCCGCGCTCCTGCTGCCGACGATCGCGCAAACCCTCGGCCTCCGCGAGATGGGGAACCGCGCCGAGCCCGCATCTCTGCACGCGCAGCTCGGCCCGCAGCAGTTGCTGCTCGTGCTCGACAACTTCGAACAGGTGGTGGATGCTGCCCCGCTCCTGGTGGAACTGGTCGGGAACTGCCCGCAGCTGACGATCCTGGTGACCAGTCGCAGCATTCTGCGTGTACCTGGGGAGCAGGAGTACCCCGTCGCGCCTTTAGCTCTTCCCGATCTGGGGCACCCGGCGGATCCGGCTCACCTCACCCAGTATGCCGCAGTGGCCTTGTTTCTCGCGCGGGCTCAGGCTCGCCAGCCCGCCTTCCAAATGACCTCCGCCAATGCTGGCCCCATCGCGGAGATCTGTATCCGCCTGGATGGCCTGCCGCTCGCTATCGAACTCGCCGCGCAACGGGTGAACGTCCTCACCCCGGAGCAAATCCTGGCCCGGCTCAATGATGCCTGTCGCCTGTTAACGGGGGGTGCCCGCACCGCCTTGCCGCGCCAGCAAACCCTCCGGGCGACGCTTGATTGGAGCTATCGCCTCCTCACGGAACAGGAGCAGACCGTCTTCCGGCGGCTGTGTGTCTTTGCCGGGGGCTGGACCCTGGCCGCCGCCGAGGCGATTTGTGCCGGGGAGGGGATTGGGGAGGAGCAGATCCTGACCCTGCTGACCCTGCTGATTGATCACTCCCTGGTCTCCACCGTGGAGTGCGGCGGCGAAGTGCGCTACCGGCTGCTGGCGATCATTCAGCAGTACGGGCAAGAGCAGCAGCAAGCGCTGGGCGAAGTGGTGATCTGGCACCGCCGCCACCGGGACTGGTATCTGGCCCTGGCCGAGCAGGCCGAGCCGGAACTGGTGAGCCGCCACCAGGCGGCCTGGCTCGCTCGCTTAGAGGCCGAGCATGATAACCTGCGCGCGGCGCTGCGCTGGTCCCTGGACCAGCACGAGGGCGACGCGGCCGCCCAGATAAGCGCCGCGCTCTGGTCCTTCTGGCTC
This sequence comes from Chloroflexia bacterium, assembly GCA_038239755.1. Lineage (GTDB taxonomy): Bacteria > Chloroflexota > Chloroflexia > QHBQ01 > JAICKM01 > JBBSAN01. Next base: position 4,021 of record JBBSEL010000266.1, read on the forward strand.
CTGCGCGGTTATTTGAGCGAGGGCCGCCAATGGCTGGACCAAGCAGTGGCGGCGCGCCCTGCTCAGGCCGTCGTGCGCGCCAGGGTGCTGTTGGCCGCCGGGAGCATCACCGGCCGCCTGGGCGATTACCAGCGCGCCACCAGCTTGCTCGAGGAGAGCCTGGCGTTGTGGCGGACTCTGGGCGATCAGCAACGGCTGGCCTTTACCCTGTCGAGCCTGGGGATCGGCGCGCAGCGGCAGGGGGACTACGCCCAGGCTGCGGCCCGTTTTGAGGAAAGTCTGGCCCTGGCGCGCGCGGGCGGGGATCCGCAGACGACCGCCCTGGTCCTGACGAATTTAGGCCTTGTGGTCTTCTATCAAGGAAACCATGCGCGGGCCCGAACCCTCAGCGAACAGGGGTTAGCCCTGTTCCAGGACGTGGGCGATCAGCGGGGCAGCGCGGCGGTCCTCACCAATCTGGGTATGCTGAGTCTGGCGCAGGGGGATTATGAGCAGGCCCGGCGGCGGGCTACCGAAAGCCTCGCGCTGCGCCGGGAGGTCGGCGATAAAGGCGGCAGCGCGCACACCCTGGCCCTGCTGGGGCACGTGGCCTTCGCCCAGGGCCAGTATGACCAGGCGGCGACCTGCTACACCGAGAGCCGGGCGCTACGCCAGGAGTTAGGGGAACCAGACGGCGTGGCGGCGGCATTGGAGGGCTTGGCCGCGATCTGCGCTGTCGGGGGGAAGGCCCAGAACGCGGCCCGGCTGTTGGGGGCGGCGGAAACGCTGCGGGAGGCCGGCGGGGTCGCCGTCCCGCCCCTTGAGCGCACCTTCCAGGAGCGCCTCCGCGCCCGCGTCCAGGCCCACCTGGGGGTGCGGGCCTTTGCGGCGGCCTGCGCCGAGGGCCGCCAGTTGCCGCTGGATCAAGCCCTCGCCTACCAGGTCCCCCCAGCCGCCGCGCCGCCGTCCCCTCCTGATGGCCTGACCGCCCGAGAGGTGGAAGTGCTGCGCCTGGTCGCTCAGGGCCTGAGTGATCACCGTGTGGCGACCCAGCTGGTGATCAGTCCGCGCACCGTGCAGGGCCACCTGCGCTCCATCTACAACAAAATTAGCGTGAACTCGCGCAGCGCGGCCACACGCTATGCCCTGGAACACCAACTCCTCTGAACTGCGCGCCTCCTGAGAGGACACAGGGCCTGGTTCGCAGTGCCGATTGAGCTCCCCAGCGCCTCGACGGTGCGTTATTCGTTCCCCACACCGGCCCCCATCGATCCGATAATCTGGCCTGATGACTTGGGTAGGCCGCCGCTGCCGCGCTAAAAACAGGCAACCGCACCACGTAATTCTACCGATGTCGGGCCGGCATGCCTCCGGGTAGACTGAGCCGTAGAGGCAGCGCGAACCCGGCGGCGCGCCGCAAGACGCCTCGGCATGGTTGCCCCGGGATTACCAAGCAAAGGAGAAACGGCTATGTCCACCACAGAAGAAGCAAACAAGGCCCTATTTCGCCGCACCTATGAGGAGCTGTTCAACCAGGGGAACCTCGCTGGTGCCGAGGAGCTGGTCGCGCCGGACTTCGTCAATCATGAGGTGCCGCCGGGCCGGGATAATCGGGGGCCGGAGTCGTTGCGCCAGGTGGCCGGTATGCTGCGCGCTGCCTTTCCCGACCTGCACTTCACGATCGAGGAGTTGGTGGCCGAGGGCGACAGGGTGGTCGGCCGCCTGACCATGCGTGGAACCCAGCAAGGACCCTTGCTGGGGATTCCACCGACGGGTCGCGCGGTTGAGCGGGCGCAGGTGCATTTCGTGCGCTTCCGGGATGGCAAAGGCGTCGAGCATCATGGGGTACGGGATGATCTGGGCC
>JBBSEL010000267.1:0-5850 GCA_038239755.1 Chloroflexia bacterium
GATGTCGGGGTGGGCCGCCTAGTATTCGGCAAAGATGCCCTGGATCGTCTTGAAATAATCGCCACCCCAGCCGTGCCAGATGGTGATGGTGGTGGCAGCGTTAGCGTTGCCGAGGACCACCGGGGTTTCGGTCGGGGCCACCGTCGGCGTGGTGTAGGCAACCGCCGCCGGGGCCGTGGTCGGCGTATCGGCGGCCATCGCGGCGGTCGGCGTGTCGGCAGCCATCGCAGCAGCGGTCGGCGTATTGGCGGCAGCGGGGGCGGTGGTCGGCGGGATCGCCGTGGCATCTGCACCGCAGGCCGCCAGCACAAACGACATGACCAGCAGCAATGCCAGCCAGCTATGCTTTAGGGATTTCATAAAGTGTCTTTCCTCCTGGTACATAGATCAAAGCAGTCAATCGATCATTGATGGGGGACCCCACCGTGGGGGCCGCAGAAGTCTAGTCCCATTACAGATGCTGTCGAAAACCACCCCCTCTGAATGTATCGGGTTGCCTCAGCGACAGGTAGCCGTGCCCACAGGCCTGCGCCGATCCAGGGTATCGAAACGAATTTAACCAACAGGTTTGCGCCAATCGGGCGTATCCAACCAAATTTAGCAAGAGGTATGCCAAGCCAGGCACGGTATGGTGCCCGGCCACCACCCCGTTTGGGGAGGCTAGCAACTGCTAATGGAAGGTATCACAGCGTGAGTAGAGTAGGACGGTGGTGCGCCATTGCAGGGGGCCGCCCAACCAGCCGCAGCAGGTGTGGCGGGTTGCGTTGGATCGCGAGGTGCACCCTGGTCCCGGTGCTTGCCAGGAGCGCATCGTGTTGTAATGGATTTCTGATTCGCATCATAGCAGAGTGATAGTAATTCGTCAAGACCCGGTCAAAAAGATGTTTACCGCCTATTTCATGCGCGCAGATGGGGCCGTTTGCTCCGATTTTCCAGCGCACGGCACGCGGCTTGCTGAAAGGGGATTCGACCCGAACTCCGTGCATTGCGCGGAGTTCGCTGTGTGCTGGCTAGGTACTCTGCTGCTAGAGGAGGGGTTATGGAAGGGGGAACAACATAGGTGATCACAAGCATCGAGGTGACGATCTTCTGGATGCTGGTCGCGGTGGCGGTGGTGGCGCTGGTCACCCAGCGGATCCGGCTGCCGTATACGGTGGCGCTGGTGGTCGCCGGGCTGATCATCGCGCTCATCCCCGGCACACCGACGATTGTACTGACCCCCGAACTGATCGTGGCGGTCTTCTTGCCCACCCTCATCTTCGAGGCGGCCTATAATCTCCATTTCGGCCACCTGCGTGAGAACCTGCGCCTGATTACCATCCTGGCGATCCCCGGCGTGCTGCTCACCGCGACCATTGTCGCCGTGTTTGTCCACTTCGTGGGCGGGTTCGATTGGCCGATTGCGTTCCTCTTCGGCGCAATCATGTCGGCCACCGACCCGGTGTCGGTGGTAGCGATGTTCAAGGAACTGGGCGCGCCGGTGCGCCTGCGGACGATCCTGGAGGGCGAAAGCCTGTTCAATGATGGGACGGCCATCGTGCTGTTCAATCTCATCCTAGGGATCATCCTCGCCGGGACGTTCGATGCCGGGGCCAGCCTGGTCCAGTTTGGCATCGTCGTGGTGGGCGGGCTGCTGATCGGATTGATCCTGGGCTATGCCTTCTCCTTTATACTGGGCCAGGTGGACGACTACCTGATCGAAACGGTGCTGACTATCGTCCTGGCCTACGGCACCTATTTCCTGGCCGAACTGCTCCACGTCAGCGGGATCATCGCCATCGTCGCGGCGGGGTTGCTGGTCGGCAACTATGGGCGGCGGGTGTCCTTATCGCCCACCTCTAAGATCGGCGTGGGGCTGTCGTGGGAATTGTTCGGCTTCCTGGCTAATTCGCTGATCTTCCTTTTTGTCGGCTTGCAGATCAAGGTGGCCCACTTTGATTTCACCAACGCCCTGCCCGTGATCATTGTCGCTATCGCCGCGGTGCTCCTGTCGCGAGGGCTGGTGGTGGGGCTGGTCAGCACCCTGATCAAGACGCTGCGGATTGACCGACCCCTGTCCTATGGCTGGCAGACGGTGCTGGTCTGGGGCGGGCTGCGCGGGGCCGTCTCGCTGGCCCTGGCGCTGTCGATCCCGCTGACCCTGGGGACCACGCCGTTCCCCGGTCGGGGGACGCTCCTGGTGATGACCTTCGGGGTCATCCTCTTCAGCCTGCTGGTGCAAGGGCTGACGATCAAGCCGCTGTTGACCCGGCTGCGCCTGTTCCGCGAAGGGGGCGACCTGGCCGAGTACGAAAGCACGCAGGCCCGGCTGCGGGCGATCAACGCCGCGCTGAACTTGCTGGAGTCGCGCGGACGCGCCGGGCAGGTGCCACCCGACGTGCTTCAGGAGCTACGCGAGGAGTACGGGCAGCGCGAGCAGACCCTGCGCGACCACCTGAGCCACCTGAACATCAAGAACACCGCCCTGCGCGACCAGGCGATCATCACCGAACGCCGCGCCCTGCTCCAGATCGAGAAGAGCACCCTGCGCGACCTGTTCACCGGCGGCCTGATCGGGGAGGACAGCCTGCGTGACCTGTCCGCCGACGTGGACAGCCGCCTGCACGACCTGGACAAAGAGCCGCTGGCCGACGAGGAGAACCCGGCAGGCGAGCTGCAACCCCAGGAAGCAGGCGGCGATCCAGGCTGAGGCTACGCTGCGCTGTGAGGGTCACTGTGAGGGTTGGCTGCCGCTGCACTGCTCGACAAGGATTATAAACCGAGTACAATGCAGTAGGAGGTAGTGAGGCTGAGTCAGCAAGGATAATACCTCATGAAACAGCGACCAACCCGACGGCAAAGGATCGGCCTTTCCTATACGATTACGATGCTGCCCGTGTTGGGGGTGTTCCTGCTGGTCTTAAACGGATGTGGACAGGCAGTAGGGTCATCCTTGTCGGATAGCGGAACACCTACTGCCCCGCCCCCTAATCTGACGCCAACCACCGCTGCAACCGTGCCAGGTAGTGCGACCGCAGTCCCGACCTGGCCGCCGACAATGGATGTGCCAAGGTTGGACGCGACAATTGCCGCCATCGCGCGGACGCTGCCTACGGCGACGCTTGACGTGGGCCGACCCCTCAACAAGGCGCTAGTTGAACAGCAAGATGAGTTGTACCGACGCGCACGCGCAACAGCGTTGGCTAATCATACACCCGTACCTGTGCTAGCGCCTATTGATACGCCAGTTCCCCCGCTCACCCCCTGGGGAGGTCCACCGACACAGGTAGCCGGAGCAGGCATTATTATCCAAACCGACTATTGCGGACTCTATAAACTCATTACAACACGAAATGTATGGCGGGAAACGGCCAGCAACACGACCACTATGGTTTGCGCTGGCAACACATACATTTCAGCCCAGCACGCGCAACTACTCGTAGTGCTTGTAAATGCGACTACAGACATAGTTCTTCAAGACCCAGCTTTGTACGATGCGCCAAGCCAAGCCGAGTCCGTGGAAATCATAGACGCGGTGGGCGAGCGTCTGACCCTCCGCGCCGACGACGGCACCCTCTTCTATTTCGACGTGCCCACCCGCCAGTGGGTGAACCCCACGCCAGCCCCCTCGCCCGTGCCCTCCTTGCCGCCGACGCCGTGAGGGGCCGTACCGGCGCGGCTGGGGCTGGGGAACGCGGGCCTCCGCCCTTTTGCTGCCCTGGCTACATCCCTTTCACAGCGGGCACACAGGAAACTTGCCACCTGGGGCAGAATGTACTAAAATAGTGGGACAACTATCGTGCTGCCGGGGGGAAGGTCCGCCCGGCTCCTTAGTATGCTCCCGTTGAGGTGACCCGCGCCTATGCCCCGCCGTAAAGCTGATCTGCCGGTCGAACCCGCCCCGCCCGATGCGCCGCCCGCCGAAGCCGCCGAGGCCGACCCGCCGCCCAAACCCCCGCGCCGCCGCAAAGCGCCGGTAGTTGCCGCGCCGGAGCCGGTGATCGATGAGCCGGAAGCCGCCATCGCGCCGCCGCGCCGCAAGTCGCGCCTGCGCCCGCGCCACACCATGCCCGCCGCGCCCACCGGCACCGCCTCGCCGTTCGAGTTGGACTTCGGGGTCGAGGACCTGGACTTTGACCAGGACCCGATCCTGCCCCTGCGCGCCACCAAGATGGAACTGCCGATCATCCCCCTGCGCGACATGGTCATCTTCCCGCGCATGGTCACGCAGTTCTTCGTCGGGCGCGACATTTCGATGCGCGCGGTGGAAGAGGCGATGCTGACCGACCGGCGGATCATCGCCGTGGCCCAGCGCGAGGCCGAACTGGAAGATGTCACCCCCAGCGACCTCTACACCGTCGGGGTGGAACTGATTATTGGCCGCCAACTGAAGATGCCCGACGGCACCACCGCCCTGGTGGTCCAGGGGCAGCACCGGGTGAGGATCAAGAAGTACGTCCAGAAGGAACCCTACCTGCGGGCCATCGCCGAGATGATCCCGGAGACGACCGACAAGAACCTGCCCACCGAAGCGATGATGCGCGCCGTGCTGGCGCTGTTCGAGAAGGTGGTCAAGATGAGCCGCAGCGCCAACGAAGACGCGCTGGTGGCGGCGATGAACGTGGGCGACCCCGGCTGGCTGGCCGACCTGATCACCTCGTCGGTGCCGTTCGACCTGGAAAAGCGCCAGGCGATCCTCGAAACCATCGACGTGAACGAGCGGCTGCAAAAGCTGAGCATCATGCTGGCAAAAGAGGTGGATGTGCTCGACCTGGAGACGCGCATCCAGAACCAGGTGCAAAAAGAGGTCGATAAGAGCCAGCGCGAGTATTACCTGCGCGAGCAGATGAAGGCGATCCAGCACGAACTGGGCGAGGACGATCCGCAGACCCGCGAGACGAACGAGCTACGCACCAAGATCGAAGCGGCGCACATGCCCGAAGAGGTCCACAAAAAGGCCATCGAGGAACTGGACCGCCTCGCCATGATGCCCGCGATGGCCCCCGAAGTAGGGGTGATCCGCACCTATCTGGACTGGCTGATCGCCCTACCGTGGGAGCAGGCCACCGCCGACCGCCTGAATATCCGCGAGGCCGAGCACACGCTGGAACTGAACCACTACGGGCTGCCCAAGGTCAAGGAGCGGATTCTGGAGTATATGGCCGTGCGCCGCCTGGCCCAGGGCAAGATGCGCTCTCCGATCCTCTGCTTCGTCGGCCCGCCCGGCGTGGGCAAGACGAGCCTGGGCCGTTCCATCGCCCAGGCGCTGGGCCGCAAGTTCGTCCGCGTGTCGCTGGGCGGCATCCGCGACGAGGCCGAGATTCGCGGCCACCGCCGCACCTATATCGGCGCGCTGCCAGGCCGGATCATCCAGACCATGCGCCAGGCCGGAACGGTCAACCCGGTGTTCATGCTCGACGAGATCGACAAGGTGGGGGCCGACTTCCGGGGCGACCCCAGCGCTGCCCTGCTTGAAGTGCTCGACCCGGAGCAGAACAACGCTTTCAGCGACCACTATCTCGACGTGCCGTTCAACCTGTCGAAGGTGCTGTTCATCATGACGGCCAACATCCTCGACCCGGTGCCGCCCGCCTTGCTCGACCGCATGGAAGTGATCGAACTGCCCGGCTACACCGAAGACGAGAAGTTCCACATCGCCCGCAACTTCCTGGTGCCGCGCCAGGTCGAGGAGCACGGCCTGGAGCCGGACCAGCTTCGCTTCCAGGACGACGCGCTGCGCCTGATTATCCGTGAGTACACCCACGAAGCAGGCGTGCGTAACCTGGAGCGCGAGATCGGCTCGATCTGCCGCAAGGTGGCCCGCGAGGTAGCCGCCACGCTGCCGGTGGAAGAAGCCGAACCCCCACCCCC
>JBBSEL010000268.1:0-5830 GCA_038239755.1 Chloroflexia bacterium
AGCCAGGACCTGATCCGCACCGTGCCGGGCAGCGGCTACGAGGTGGTGGCGACGGCGGCGACTTCGGCCTGAGCCTGGCGCTGATCTCTGCTGCCGTTCTCTCAGCGTCACTGCCTAGAAGCGGATGACCCGGTTCTCCCGCACCACGTTAGCAGGTGGCGTTAAACCTCGTGTGCAGGGTTAAACTCAAGCGCGTGCTGTTAGCGACCTGTGCAGTTCACGCCCCGCTGATGAGCCGACTTGGAGATCGGGGACACCCTACCAGGCGCACCCATAGGTGTGTGCTACGCCAGAAGCCTTCTAGCAACGAATATATAATCCCTGCTGCATACTCTTACATGCTTGACTATTTTCTGATATTACTGTTAAATAGTAGGTAGGCTGACCCACAACCATTGCCGGGCGAGCGGCGTTATACTTATGTTGACAAGGCTTATGGCCTGATGGTACACTTGTCGTTGGGTGTTTCTGTTTGCTCTTTCAGGGGACTGCACGCATGAAAATTTTAATGGTGGACGACGATCCGTCCCTGGTGAAAATGATTACCTTCTTGTTGAAGGATGAAGGTTACGATGTGATCAGTGCCTCCACCGGGACGGAGGCACTCCAGACGTTGCAGCAGCAGTGGGTGGATATGGTGATCCTCGACATTATGCTGCCGCGCGGGATGGATGGCTTCGAGATTTGCCGCCGGGTGCGGGAAACCAACCGTGTGCCGATCATTATGCTGTCGGCCAAGGGCAGCACGGAGGACCGGGTGCGCGGCCTGCTGGATGGGGCCGATGATTATTTGCCGAAGCCGTGCGAACCGGCAGAGTTGCTGGCGCGGGTGAAAGCCCTGGCCCGACGGTCGCAGGCGCAGCCCTCGGCGGCAGACAGCCGCTTGATGACGACGGGCGGGTTGCAACTGGACCCGCTGCGGCACACGGTGACGCTGTCGAACGGCAAGAGCGCCGACCTGACCCCGACCGAAAGCCAATTGCTGCACTGCCTGATGCGTAACGCCGGGAAGATCCTGACCCGCGAGATCCTGATCGCGCACGCCTGGGGCGATACGCAGGGACGCGATGTGGGGCAGGTGGATGTGTATATTCGCCGGTTGCGGGTGAAGATCGAGGCGGACCCGGCCAAGCCCCGGCTGATCCAGACGGTGTGGGGCCTGGGCTATAAGTTCGAGCAAGCCTGATCCTCCGATCTTTGCGGTCCTAATAGGCGGTCTCCTTCTTTTGGGAAGGAGGCCGCTTTTGATTCGGGTGCCTGTGGGGTTGCCCTGCCGGTTTTCCCCTGCGGCGAGGATGCATTCCTGGGCGGGGTTGCAATCCCCAACCGGGCGTCCGCCGGACGCCCCTACGCCAGCAAAGGGGCGTTGCTCCCCTATCTCTGGTGGGCAATAGCCCTGGTTGCCCGGTGGCGGTTGAGCCGTGGGGTGAGGTTCGCTGTCTGTAGAGGCGGTGGGTTTTCTTACAATTTCTCAAGAATAGGTGGAGGGCGCAGAGATTGGAGATTTGTCAGCGGAAAGATTAAGAATCTGCCTGGGCACAGGCACAGGTGCTTACAAAACATTGAAGCCTCAGCACGCCTGGTTCAGGGGGTGGTAAGTCTCGGTGTGTAAGATATGTACATTGGTATTAGCAGCTTTTGTATTCCAGGGCGTGCCATATAGCAGGTTAAACCTCGCACAGACAGACTAGTCTTACTGTATAATGGAGGTGCAGCAGTGCAGCAGAACATGCTCACCCTGGGGGTTGCCCACAACCACGCGCTGCGGGCGGTGGGTGGTCACCGGGTGACCCACTTGACGGGGGTGAGCACGCCGCGCCGGGCGGTCGGGGTTCCGGCCCGGCCAGGGTTTGGGCGATTGGCTCAGGCAACCGGGGGATTTCATGGTATAATCAATCTCATCAGTAGACCAGGGTGCGGTGTCTCGACCTGGGGGGTGACAAATGGACCGATGAGGGCTGACCGGGGAGGTTGCGAGCCACGACGCCTGGGGCGGCGCACCTTTGTACAAGCCCAACCGATGCTGACGCGGATCGCTGTTGATGCCGCGCCGGGGCGCGCAGGGGGCTAGACAACCCGTCTGGACGTTGCGCTGCCGATGGAAGTGCCGCAGGTGCACCGCCCCACGGGCGTGCTGCCCGGCTGTTCGTTCGACACACTGTTGTGATCGAGTGGACCTTCCGCCTCTATCCGTTGCCCGCTGCGGCGGGCGATCCATCATAGAGCCGGGTTCATGGCCCCGGACTCAGGCTACAGGGAACCCACATGGCACAAGCCGCGACGGTTTTGTTAGCGGAAGCCGACCGGATTTCAACGCAACTCCTATCCTTTATTCTTGAGCGGGCCGGGTTCCAGGTCATCGCTGCCGAGGGAGGGGCCGATGTGTTGCGCCTGGCCCGGCAGTACAAGGTGGATGTCATCTTGTCGGAAGTGCTGTTGCCCGATGCCGACGGGATGGAGGTCTGCCGCCAATTGCGCGCGGATTGGAACACGCGCTACATCCCGTTTGTGCTCCTGACTTCGCTGGGCGATCCCGAATACCGGGTGCGCGGGTTGCTGGCCGGGGCGGATGATTATGTCGCCAAGCCGTTCGACCTGAACGAATTGATGGTGCGGCTGCGGCGGCTGATCGAGACGTTTGAATCGTGTGGGCAGGTTCACCCGCTGACGCGCCTGCCGAGCAGTATGCAGATCCAGCTCTATGTTAACCAGGTGTGCCTCTCGCCCGACCCTGGCCCGTGGTCCTACCTCCAGATCGACCTCAACCATTTCAAGGCGTACAACCGGCTCTATGGCTACGACGCGGGCAACGCGGTGTTGCGGATGACCGGCGACCTGTTGCGCGAAGGGGTCTACGGGACGTATGGGCCGGAGGCGTTTGTCGGGCACGACGGGCGCGATGATTTTGTGGTGGTGGTGCCGACGACCGAGGCGGCGCTGTTGTGCGAGGATCTGATCACCCGCTTTGACGAGCGCATCATGGCTTCGTATCCGCCGGAACACCGCGAACGGCTATACCAGATGTGGGTAGACCGGCGCGGCGATACGCAGCAGGTGCCCCGCGTGGCCCTCTCTATTGGCGTGGCGACCAGCGAGTTGTGCCAGGGATTGAGCTACCTGGAACTGGCCGAGGTGGGCACGGCGGTGCTCAGCCGGGCGAAGGCGGAGTCGGTCAGCTTCTATTATATGAACCGCCGCCACACGGTGGGCCGCCAGCAAGCCGTCGCCTCCTCTGGCGGCTGATCGGGTGCTGGACCCGCAATCCCGCGAAGCCCGCGAACCCACGGCATCTGCCGTGGGTTATTTTTGTGCGGTGGGGGCGTAGGGGCGAGTTAGCGTTTGAGCAGGGCGCGTCGGCGGGCACGGTGGGCGGTTTGGCGGGTCCAGTGGAAGAGGCCGGAGCTGCGCAGCCGGAGTTGGGGCAGGCTACAGAGGGCGGCATCGATGCGGTTCAGATAGAAGCGCCCGTGGTTTTCGTTGTAGCCGCCGCAGGCCCCGGTGTAGCCGGCACCCCAGACCAGCGAGCGAGCATCCGCGCCGGCGGCGGTGTAGGGGTAGGCAAACCATTCCACCGGCCTGCCGAGCAGATCGCTCAGGACGTAGCGCGAGGTGGCGATTTCTTCGGCGGCCTCGGTGACCGAGAGGCCAGGCAGGTGGCGGTGCTGCATGGTGTGGGAGCCGATGGCGAAGCCGCGATCGGCCAGTTCGCGCAAATCGCCCGCGCCGATCAGGGGCACCGGAACGGGATCATGGGTGTCTCCGGTAGTGGTGGACCAGGTGCGCCGCCCGCCGACCATGCCTGCCACGACGAACAGGGTGGCGGTGGCGTGGAACTCTTCCAACACCGGCAGGGCATATTCGAGGAAGTCATGGGTGCCGTCGTCAAAGGTGAGGATCAGGCGCTTGCCCAGGGTACCGGGCGGCTGGAGCGCGTCATGCAGCGTACCTGTGGTGTAGCCACGCGCGGTGTAGTCGCGGAGGATGGAGCGGAGGGTGGAGACGGTGACGGCATAGGGCGGCATGGGGCTGAGGCCGTCGGGCAGCACTTCGTGAAAGCGGAGGATGGGGGTCCACCCGCGCAGGGTGGGTAACTCGCTATTCTCCATCGTTCGTCCTTTTCGTCAAGTGGTGGAGCGTGGGGGCCAGGCGCTCCAGGCCTGGCCGGTGGCCACCGGGTCGTGGGGCCGGGTGCAGGCGGGGCGGGTTGGGCTTGCGCCTGTGGGGGTTCACGATTGCACGCCGCTGGCGGTGAAGGTGACGGTGGGATGGGCGACCAACGGGGCGGACAGGCTGCGCCGTTGCATCCGTTCGCCGCCCAGGAACAGGATGGTGCGGGCCAGCTTTTCCGCGTCGTGGACCAACAGCGCGTCGTTCGCCACCGGGCGGACGATGATGTTGAGGCCCAGCGCGAGACATTCATCGAGATCCAGCACGACCGGGAAGCGTCCGTGGGCGGCCTGGCGGGCCAGGATGCCGGGCGCGAACGGGGTGCTGTTGACGACGACGTAGTCCAGGCTGCCGGGGCCGCCCAGCGCCCCGATCATGCGGCGGATGTAGCGGGAGGCGGTCCAGCCGGTGGTGGTGTGCGCCTGGGTCAAGAGGTTGCAGACGAAGATCTTGACGGCGGGCGAGGCGGTGATGGCCGCCCGCAGCCCGTCCAACTGGAGCGGGGCCAGCAGGTTGAAATAGAGGTCGGTGGGGCCGAGGACAATAATATCGGCCTCGGTCAGCGCCTCACACGCGGCTTTCAGGGCGGCGGCGGGCGTTTGCAGATGCACATCGCGCAACCCGACCCCGGCGGCGGCGGCGGCCAGTTCGTCCGGCGTGCCGACCACGGCTTCGCGGTCGTTATAGAGTTCGGCCACCAGTGGCCCGCCGGTCAGGGTGAGCGGGAGGACGCGGCCCTGCACGTTGAGCACCTGGGCGGCGGCTTGTACGGCCAGGTCTGCTGCGCCCATGATCTCGGTCAGCGCGGCCAGCAAGAGATTGCCGAAGGTGCTGTCGGGCTGGCCGCCGCCCGCGACCCGGTAGGCAAACAGTCGCTCCATGATCTGGGTGGTGGCCGGGTCGGCCCCCAGCGCCAGGAGGCTACTGCGCACGTCATCATCGGGGCGCGGGTCGCTGTCGCCTGGCGGATGCCCATCCTGGCGGCGCGATCCGAAGGTGGACACCAGCGCGGTCAGGTGTGCGGTATAGCGTTTTAAGCCCTTTAACGCGAGATTGGTGCCGGTGCCGCCGCCGATGACCACGACATCTTTAGCCGACATGCCCTCTGTCTCCCCCTTCGACACATGCCCACGCTGTGCCGATGATCGCTCCTGGCGCGCTCCCTATACCTATATAACCCTGGTCTTTTGCCGCTGGTTTGTTATAGCTCTTGCCCCGGCGCTGCCCCTATGCTTAGCCGTGCAACTACGCGCACCCGCCGGTATGGGCGGGTGCTGCACTATCATAGTATAGCGGGGGGGGCTTGCGGCTCTCTGAACAATTGTAACACGGATCATTACAGCTTTGACAGGAGGGCCGGGCGGCAGGCACCTTGTACAGATTAAAAATATCGGGTATTCTTACAGAGTTGTAATCATCGGGCGGCGGCACCCTCTCGCGGGCGGGGCTGTGCTGCGGCATTGCTGCCGTCCGGCCCCGCTGGAGGCGGCGGGTGTGCGCCTTTCGGAGGCGCGAATCCTCGGAACGCACCGTGAGATCTTCGCTCGCGGGGGGGTCGGTTGGCCGGTATTCGGCAGGGTGCCCCTCCAGGGGGCGGGCGCGTGCGTTGGCCGATCATGCGCCAGGGCTGTCATTGCAAACCATTAAGCAGATATTAACCTAT
>JBBSEL010000269.1:0-5829 GCA_038239755.1 Chloroflexia bacterium
ACCGCCCTTGCTCTTGCTGCACGGCGGGTTGGGCGACGCGGCGCTGCATTGGCACCACAACTTTGCCGACCTGAGCCGCGACTTTCGCCTGCTGGCCCCCGACTTGCCCGCGTTCGGGCGCACCGCCGCGTTGCCCGCGCCGAGCTACCCGGCCTACCGGGCCTGGGTGGGGGCGTTCTGCACGGCGGTCGGCGTATCCGGCGATCTGATCGTGGTGGGAAATTCGATGGGGGCGGCGCTGGCCCGGCTGTTCGCGGCGGGCGCGCCAGAGCGGGTGCGGCAACTGGTGCTGGTAGACGGGGGGATGCCCCTGGCCGGAAGCGCGGTGCTGCGGCTCCTTGCCCGTCTCCCGCCGCTGCGCGCGTTGGTGGTGGGGGTGCTGGGGGCGCTGGCGACCAGCGACCGGGCGATGGGCCGCTACGTGGCCGACCCGGCCCTGCTGACCCCGCAACTAAAGACGCACATGCGACGCGGGGTGCGGGCGTATCTGCGGGTGCAAGGCCAGATGCTCTCTGCCCCGCCGATCCTGCCCGCCGCGTTGCAACCGCGTTGCCCGGTGCTGGTGGTGTGGGGCGCCCAGGATGGGCTGGGGCCGCCGAGTGTCGGCAGCCAATTGGCCCAGGAGATCGGCGCGCAAGCCATCGCCGTCATCGACGGGGCCGGGCACATGCCCATGTTCGAGCAGCCCGCCGAGTTCAGCCAGGTGTTGCGCCGCTTCACGGAGTGATCAGTGGTCAGTGGTCAGTGATTAGCGGTTAGTGATCAACCTCCCTATACAAGAAAAAACTGATCACTGCCCACTGACCACTCGCCTGTCTCACCCGTACCCGGTGATGATGAAGCCTTGCCCGTGCCAGCGGCCTAGCGCGGTCACGAAACGGGTGGTCAGTTCTTGCAGCCCGGCGGGATCCAGCCACTCGGCGGGGTTCACCGGGGCCAGCACCAGTTCCAACCGCCAGTTGTTCTGCATATCCACCCGCCAGATCGTGCAGGTCAGGCGCACCCCGGCGGTGTGGGGCCGCTGGGGGGTGCGCGCGATGATCGTGCCCTGCTGCCAGGCGGCCTGCTCGATCAGCCCTTCGACCCCGCCAATCGCCTGCTGCGCGGCGTTGAAGATCAGGTTGTATTCCCCGGTCATGAAGACCCGGACGTTGGGTTGAACGGCTGCCATCTTCCTCTATCCTCGCCGCCGCACCCCGTTAGGGTGGGGGCTGACTATGATGCCGAGGCGCGGGTCAGTTGCTGCGCGTGGATGGCGGTGCCATACAGTTGGGCAATCGCGGTTTCTTGCACCGCTTCCGGCATGGTCGGGTGGGCGTGCATGGTGTGGGCCAGGTCCTCGGCGCGGACCCGCTGCTGCACGGCCAGGGTGCCCTCGGCGATCACGTCGCCCGCATGTGCCCCCAAGATTTGCATCCCCAGAACCGTGCCGTCGTCGCTGCTGCACACCAATTTCACCAGCCCGTGCGGCTCGCCAATCGCCTGTGCCCGGCCCAACGCGGCAAAGGGGAACTTGGTCACCTTCACCGGGATACCTTGCTCTTTGGCATAGGCTTCGGTGATCCCCACGCTGGCGATTTCGGGCAGGGTGTAGACCACATCGGGGATCGCCCGGTAGTCCACGGCGCGCTCGTGGCCCAGGATGTTGTCGATGGCGCACTCACCGTCATACGATGCTTTGTGGGCCAGCATCGGCCCCGGCACCACGTCACCGATGGCATAGACCCCCGGCACGTTGGTCCGCAGGTACTCGTCCACCAGGATCGCGCCGCGCTCGATCTTCACCCCCAGGTCGGCGGCTCCCAGGTTGTCGGTGTAGGGGCGGCGACCCTTGGCATACAGCGCGTAGTCGCATTCGACGGTCTGCGGCTCCTTGCCCTCGGTCTGGAGGACCACGTCCACGGTCGCGCCCTTGTCGCGGAACTCGAGCACGCTGGTTTTGGTCAGCACTTCGCAACCTTGCTGGCGCAGGAGCAGGGCATAGCGCCGGGCGATCTCTTCGTCCACGTTGCGCAGGATGCGCGGCGAGGTGATCACGGCAGTGACTTTGACCCCGTAGTGGGTGAAGATAGCGGCGAACTCCATGCCGACGATGCCGCCGCCGATGATCACCATCCGCTTGGGCAGGGTGGGCATGGCGGCCAGGGTCCGGTCGGCGTCCAGAATGTCGTCGCTGGTGATCACGCGGGGAGAATCGCCGCCGGGGATGTCGTCGGCGAGGATGGTGCCCGACCCGGTGGCGATGACGATGTTCTTGGCCTTCACGGTGATCAGTTCGCCCCGGTTGAAGTCGTCGATCCCTTCCACCAGGATGCTGCGCGGAGTGAGCAGCCGCCCGAAGCCGTGCAGCCGGGTGATCTTGCGCGCCTTGACCAGATCGTCCAGGCCCTTGGTCAGCCCACCGACGACCTTGTCTTTGTGCGCGACCACGCCCGGCCAGTTGATCTCGGCGTGCCCGGTGATGCCGAACTCTTCGGAGCGGTGCATCTGCTCCATGATCTCGGCGGTCCTAACCATCGTCTTCGAGGGGATGCAGCCGCGCAGGAGGCAAGTGCCGCCCAGCCGCCGGTCCTTCTCGATCACGACCACCCGCGCCCCGCGCATCCCGGCGTAGAGCGCGGCCACGTAGCCGCCCGGCCCCCCACCGATCACCGCGATATCGTATTCCACCGGGGCCTGATTGCCGTTACTATTCTCCATTAATATACTCCTGAACTTTTGGTTATCAGTTGTTAGTTATCAGTTGTTAGTTGTTAGTCTTGAATAACCCTTTCATTAGCCACAAACTAAAACTAATGACTAACAACTAACAACTCGTTACTTTCTAAATGTCCATTCCGCCGTCGCGTACTTGTCGGCGCGGAGCCGAGTCCATTCGGCCTGTTCCTGCGGGGTGAGCGCTCCGGGGGTCAGTTGCACCTCCAGGGCTTCGCCTAGCCCGGCCAATAGCGCCTCGGCCACGCCGTCAAAGGTGAGCGGGGCGGGGGCGAATTCGTCCAGCCCGGCCATCCGCACGGCGAGGCGGGTCTGGGCGTTGAGCCGGTCGAGATCGCTGGCAAAGCGGAAGGCCCGCGCCCAGCGGTCCAGGTCGGCCCGCAACAGCACCGACCCTTGCTGCAAGATCCCGCCGCCGCGCCGCGTTTGCGCGCTGCCGATCACCTTGCGGCCCTCGACGGTGATCTCGTAGTCGGTCGCCTCATCGAAGCAGACCGCGCCTGCCGGGTCGCTGCTGGCCGGGTTGGGCCGCCCGTTGCTCCGGGCTGCCGCCAGTTCGGCGCGCATGTCGGCCATGATCGTGGCCGGGGTGACGGTCGGCGCGGTCGCGGCGACTTTGCGCCCGCCCGGCGCGGCCATGCGCGCAGCAATGCCCAGGTGCCCCAGCCCCAGCCCCAGCCCGGCGCTGATCTTGCGGTACGACTCGACCACGCCGCCGCTCACCCGTGCATCGCCTTCCAGGGCGGTCAGGCTGTAGGTCAATTCGGCGGAGCCGTCGTGCAGCACGGCCCGGCCTCCGGTGGGGCGACGTACCAGGGTGATCCCCTGCGCCGCGCACCAGTCGGTGTCTATCTGTGCCGCCAGCGGTTGGTTGGTACCCACCGACAGGCACGGCGGGTCCCAGCCGTAGATCCGCACGGTCGGCGGCCCCCCGGCGAGGACCGCGTTCAGCAGCACCTCGTCTAGCGCCATATTGGCCGCCCCATCGGCGGCGGGGGTGATCAACAATCTCCAGCGTGTCATAGCGTTTTCCTTGCCTGAATTACGCTTCGTCTGGTATTGGCACGGCGGGCGAATCGTCGCCTTCCGCCACCTCTTTTAGCTCTCGCCATGCGACGCTGTCGTAGAGATGCAGGTCGTCGTTATACTTCATCAACCGCCAGCGGGGCTGCCCGTTGCGTTCGCCCAACCGCCAGTGGGTGATCGAGGTGTTATAGGTGTAGTGGGCGACCTGCGTCTGGGAGAATGTGTTCAAGCCAAAAAAGAAAGGAAAGGTGCCGTCGATCACCCCGCCGTGGCAGACAATCACCACTGTCTTCCCGGCGTAGGTGCGGATGATGCGGTCGAGCGCCGTGCCGACCCGCAACATAAATTGGCCCCAGTTTTCGCTGCCCGGCCCCAGTGGGCGGAACGGGTCGCCATCAAAATCGGGTTTGCCGTAGCGCTCGATGAACTCTTCTTCCGACAGGCCATCGGCTTCCGGCCCGACCCGGATCTCCTGTAGCTCCTCGTCCCACTGGATCGGCAGGCCCAGCGCGGGCGCGATGATCTCGGCGGTCTGCTTGGCGCGGGGCAGGGTGCTGGCAAGCAGCACATCGGCGGCGATCTCGCGCGTCGTCGCCAAGCGATGATGCAAGCGGGTCGCCTGTTCCCGGCCCAGCGGGGTCAGCCCGGCATCGCCGCGCATCCCGGCGACGACGTGGGTTTTCACGGCCATCGCTTCGCCGTGGCGGATTAGGTAGAGGTTGGTGGTGGGTTCCATTGGGTTGCGTTAATCCTTTACAGAGCCAGAATCGGCACTTTGTGCTCTCTAATGATCACCATTGGATTTCTCCACGTGCCAGGCGATCCTCGTACTCTTCCAAGTTAGATAAATAGTCGGACTCTAACCAATCGCGATCTGACATAATTTCCGATAGCACTAGCTTTTCGCGTATCACCGACTTGCCGTCAACATCACGTCGGGCGTGTATTCGATTGGCCTCGATAACCAACCGTACAGCTTCTTTCAAATTCTCGCGGGCTTCTTCCAGAGTTGCGCCCTGTGTGTTGGCTCCAGGGAGTTCTTCTACAGAGGCAACCCACCAATCCCCATCCTGCTCGAATACGGCAGTAAATGTGTTTAGCACGATTACCTCCTAAACATCTGTGAGCAGTCACTACTCCATTATGGCACAGGCCCGCAAAAAGGGGAAGTGAGACGGCTGACACTTGCCTCCCACTTCCCACTCGTGCGGCAGGGGCCGGGGTTAGCTGGTTTTGGCCGGACGCCAGCGCAGGTTCGGTTCGCGGGCCGCGCCCACTTCGTCGAAGCGCCCGTACTTGGTGGTGTGGGGGGCGTTGTGGACGAGTTCGGGATCGGTGCGGGCCTCCTCGGCGATGGCCTTCATGGCGGCGATGAACTGGTCGAGCGTCTCCTTGCTCTCGGTCTCGGTCGGCTCGATCATCATCGCTTCCGGCACGATCAGGGGGAAGTAGACGGTGGGGGCGTGGAAGCCGTAGTCCATCAGCCGCTTGGCGATATCCAGCGTCTTGATCCCCGTCTCCTGAGCCAGCTTGCGCCCGCTGATCACCACTTCGTGCATACACATCCGGTCGTGCGGCAGCCAGTAGGTGTCTTTGAGCATCACCCGCACATAGTTGGCATTGAGCAGCGCGTTCTCGCTCACTTCGCGCAGACCGGGCAGCCCCAGTTGGCGGATGTAGGTATAGGCGCGCCAGAACATGCCGCCGTTGCCGTAGAACGCCTTGACCCGGCCAATGCTCTTTGCGGGCATCACCGGCTTGTACACTGCGGCGTCGCCGTCGCCCACCCGCTCGATGACCGGGCCGGGGCGGAACGGGGCCAGATGGGCCTTCATGGCGATGGGACCGGAGCCGGGGCCGCCGCCGCCGTGGGGCGTGGTGAACGTCTTGTGCAGGTTGATGTGCATCACGTCGAAGCCGAGATCGCCGGGGCGGATGTGGCCGACCAGCGCATTCAGGTTCGCCCCGTCGCCGTACATCTGGCCCCCGGCGCGATGGACCCGCTCGCTGATCTCCAGAATGTCCGGCTCGAACAGGCCGACCGTGTTCGGCACGGTCAGCATCATCCCGACCGTCTTGTTGCTCAGG
>JBBSEL010000270.1:0-5827 GCA_038239755.1 Chloroflexia bacterium
CACCGGCTTCGGCTCGTGTCGCGCCGCCGTCAGCGTGTAATACTTGCCCTCGAAGTCCGATAGCTCCTGGGTCCAGAGCAGTTTAAGCACCTGGCACGCCTCGTCCAGTTCGCGGATGCGCTGGGCGGGGGGCGGGAACGGGATGCCGTACATCTTGTACTCGGTCTCGAACCAGCCCGCGCCGAGGCCCATGTCCAACCGCCCGCCGCTGACCTGATCGACCGTTGTGGCGATCTTCGCCAGCACGGCGGGATAGCGGTAGCCGTTGCAGCCGACCATCAGCCCCAGCCGCGCCCGCCGGGTCACAGCGGCCAGCGCCCCCAGCAGCGTCCACCCGTCCATACTCGGCCCTTCGACGTGGCCGTTGATCGGCACGAAATGATCGAACATCCAGAAGCCGCCGAACGTCTCCTCGGCGTCGGTGTCCTGGGCGTAGCGAAGGATGTTGTCCCAGCTCCGGTCGTGCTGGGCGGCTTTGATATCGAGGCGTAAGGGGAAAGGCATAAAGAGGCTCCTTTGGATCAGGGATCAGTGTCGGGCAGTGCAGATTGAGTCGGCAAGTCCTGGGCCACGGATGCGCCGGGCGCGGCGTAGTGGTTGAGCGCGGCGCGCAGGGCGGCGAAGGTTTCCGGCGACAGCAGCGCGTCGGTCGCCGGGGGCAGCGCCCGCAGCCGGGCGGCGAGGCCCGCCCCCAGGTCGTCGCGGGTGATCAGGTGCGCCGGGTCGAGCGTGGCCGCCCAATCCGCCCCGGTGAGTTGGTCACGGGCGATAAAGGGCAGGACCAGCCCATAGCGGATCGGCCCCGCCTCGGCCAGCGCCGCCCCCAACAGGTCGCGCAAGACGAGCGTATAGCGATACGCCTGCATCTCCGGCTGGCCGACCCGCCGCCCGTCGAGTTGGAAGCGGTTCGCCCCGCCCTCCTGCACATCGCGCGCCCGCCAGCCCTTGACCTCCAGCACCACCAGCCCGCGCCGCCCCAGCAGCAAGAAATCGGGTCGCAGCACCCGTCCTTTGGCAAGCGGCAGCCGCGCCTCATACCACACCACCGCGCCGGGCAACTGTTGCACAAGCGCGGTAGCGACGGTGCGCTCTCCAGCGGTGGCGGTAGCTGGCAGGGTTGGGGGGATCAAGGTTGCCACAGCATCACGGCACGATCACATCCACACGCCCGCTGTCCAGGTCGTAGCGCGCCCCGATGATGCGGAGCTTGCCGCTGCTCACCTGCGCCGCCAGCACCTGTCGCGAGGCGCGCAGCTTCTCCACGATCAGTTCGACGTTGGCACGCACCGCATTATCCAGCGGATCGCCGGAACGGCCCTTCACCCGTTTCACGGCGGGGCTGATCGCGTCTACCAGGTGGCTGATATGGCCGGGCGGCTGGGTGCCACTCTCCATTACTTCCAGCGTGGCCTTGACCGCCCCGCAGCGCTGGTGTCCCAGCACCAGGATCAGCGGCACCCCCAGATCCAGCACCGCATATTCCAGGCTGCCCAGCGCTGCGTCGTCCAGCACCGGCCCGGCCACGCGCACGACGAACAGGTCGCCCAACCCCTGGTCAAAGACGACCTCCGGCGGCACCCGCGAGTCGGAGCAGCCAAAGATGGCGGCGAACGGGTGCTGCCCGGCGCCGATCTCGGTGCGGCGAGCCGCGGCCTGGTTCGGGTGGGTCGCCTGGGCAGCGACATAACGGTCGTTGCCCTCCAGCAGTTCGCGCAGGGCGGCGGCGCTGTCGCGCGGCGGGTCAGGGGTGGTCATCGGGTGGGGTTCCTCCTCGGTAGGCTACACATGCACGGCCCCGGCGGGGCTTCAGGCCATTATAGCAGATTTGGTCGTCTCGACGCGAAAACAAAAACAACGGCGGGACGCAAAGGTGCGTCCCGCCGTGGCTACTTGCATCGATGGGGAAGGGTCAATCCTCGGCCAGCACGCCGGGGGCGACCATCTCGCGGGTTTCCGCGTCGTCCGCGCTTGCGCCGTTGGTGGCCCCGTTGCCGTTGCGGCGGAGCTGGCGCACCGGGCGGGTAGTGAAGTACTTCGATTGCGGGTGATGCGTGACCAGGGCGGCGGTGCTGGCTTCGGGGTCTAACTGGTAGGCGGTGGTCAGGCGTACACCGATCTCGTCGGTCACCGGGAGCACGCGGAACAGCTTGGCGTGTTCTTCGATGTCCGGGCAGGCCGGGTAGCCCCACGAGTAGCGGCGACCCAGCTCCGGTTCCAACCCCAGTTCGCGGCGCATCCGCGCCTGGGTGTATTCGGCCAGCGCCTCGGCGGTGGAGACGGCCAGCCCGTGGAGGAACAGCGACTCGGAGTAGTCCCCGGCTTGCTGCAACTCCTGGGAGCGTTCGATGGCCCGGTCGCCCACCGTCACCACCTGCAAGCCGACCACATCGATCTTGCCGCTGGAGAGCGGGGCGAAGAAGTCGGCCAGGCAGAGTTGTTCGCGGTCGGGCTGGCGGGGGAAGTCGAAGCGGGTGATTTCGCGCCGGGCCGCCGGGTCGCTAGGGTCGAAGATGACCAGTTGGTTGCCCTCGCTGGCGCAGGGATAGTAGCCATAGATCACGCGGGGCTGGATGATCCGCGTGGCGATCATGTCGCGCTTCATCCGTTCCAGCCGGGGCATAAACTCGCGGGCGACCAGCACGTCCCATTCGGCATCATGCACGCCCTTGCCGCCCCAGTGGAGCCGGAACAGCGTGTTCAGGTCCAGATGGGCGAACACCTCTTCCGCCGGGATCTTGTTCAGCACGCCCGGCCCCCAGAACGGCGGCGTGGGCAGCGGGTTGTCGATGCGGATCTTCGGGCTGCGCTCGGTGCGGACGGTGGTAGCTTCCACCGGCGGCACTTCGGCCTGCGAGGCACGCACGGCAGCCTGATGGATCTTCTGAACGAAGGCTTCCCGATTGGCCGGATCGGTCAGGGCTTCCATCGTGTCCAGCCCCTCGAAGGCGTCCTTGCAGTAGTAGACGCCGGGATCGTAGCGGTCCTCGCCATTCACGAAGCCGATGCGGTAGCCGAAGGCGCGATTGATCGCCGCCCCGCCGATCAGCACCGGGAAGTCCAGCCCGCGCTTGTGCAACTCCTGCACGCAGAGCGGCATCTGCTTCGACGTGTTGACCAGCAAGGCGCTGAGACCGATGGCGGTGGCGTTCACCTCCACCGCTTTGTCGAGGATGACGTTGATCGGCACCTGCTTGCCCAGGTCGAACACGGTGTAGCCGTTGTTGGTCAGGATGGTGTTGACCAGGCTCTTGCCGATATCATGCACGTCGCCAAAGACGGTGGCAATGACCACGCGGCCTTTGGTGTAGCCCTCTTTCTTCTCGAAATACTGTTCGAGGTGGGCCACGGCGCGCTTCATCACTTCCGCCGACTGGAGCACGAAGGGCAGGATCAACACGCCCGCGCCGAACTTGTCGCCCACATCTTTCATCGCGGGTAACAAGATCTCGTTAAGTACGCCGACCGGGCTATAGCTCTGCAACGCTTCTTCCAGCAGGGCCTCAATCCCGTCCTTGCGGCGGTGGAGGATCTGCCAGTGGATCTTCTCGGCCACGGTCAGTCCGGCCAGCGGGTCGGCCACTTCGGTGCCGTCCTCCGGGTCCGGACCGTGCTCCTGGAAGTAGGCGATGTAGCGGGCCAGGGCGTCCTCGCGGCGGTTGAAGATCAGGTCGTCGGCCAGGGCGCGCTGCTCGGTGTCGATTTCGGTGTAGGGGGTGATATGGACCGGGTTGACGATGGCGAGGTCCAGCCCCGCCTCCACCGCGTGGTAGAGGAAGACCGAGTTGAGCACGGCACGGGCGTGTTGCTGGATGCCGAACGAGACGTTGCTGACCCCCAGGATGGTCGAGCAGCCGGGACAGGCCTGCTTCACCCCGCGAATGCCGTCCAGTGTGGCGACGGCAGAGTTGCGCAGATCTTCCTGCCCGGTAGTGACGGGGAAAGTCAACACGTCGAAGATCAGCGCATCGGCGGGTACGCCATACTCCTGCGTGCAGATATCGAAGATCCGTTCGCAGACTTCGATCTTGCGCTCGGCGGTGTGGGCCATGCCGACTTCGTCAATGGGCATGGCGACGACCGCCGCGCCGTGCTCCACCACATGCGGCACCACGCTCTCGATGCGGTCGCGCCCGCGCTCCATGTTGATCGAGTTGACGATGGCGCGACCGGGGTAGTTCTTCAGCGCCGCCTCGATCACGTCCTCTTCGGTGCTGTCGATGACCAGCGGCGCTTCGATGCTGGCGCGCAGCTTGCGGACGACCTTGGTCATCTGTTCGCGCTCGTCCATCCGCTCGGTCAGGGCCACGGTCACGTCCAGGGCGTGCGCGCCGCCTTCCACCTGCTCACGGGCCACGCCGAGGATGCCCTCGTAGTCGTCCGACAGCAGGTGGCGCTTGACCTTGCGGCTGCCGGTGGCGTTGACCCGCTCGCCGACGATGGTCGGGGCCGGAATCTGCCGCAGGGCGATGCCGCGCATCCCGCTGGAGATCAGCGCCTCGCGCTCCACCCGGCGCGGCACACGGGGGATGTCCTTGACCGCCGCGATCAGCGCCCGGATGTGTTCCGGCGTGGTGCCGCAGCAGCCGCCGACGATCTCGATCTGGAAGTCGCGGACGAACTCGGCCAGGGTCTCGGCCATCGGCCCCGGCTCCAGTGGGTAGACGGCCTGCCCGCCCACGTTCAGCGGCAGCCCGGCATTGGGGATGCACGACACCGGCTTGGAGCAGTGCTCGGCCAGGTAGCGGATCGGCTCGCGCATATGCTCCGGCCCGGTCGAGCAGTTGAGGCCGATCACGTCTACCGGCAGGTATTCGAGCGTGGTCAGCGCCGAGGCGATATCGGTGCCGAGCAACATGCGCCCGGTGGTGTCGAGCGTGACCTGGGCCTGGATCGGCACCCAGCGCCCGCTCTGCTTGAAGTAGCGGGTGACCCCGGCGATGGCCGCCTTCAGTTCGAGGATGTCCTGCGTCGTTTCGATGATCAGCAGGTCTACCCCGCCGTCCATCAGCGCCCGCGCCTGTTCCCCGAACATGTCGGCCAACTGGTCGAAGGTGATATTGCCCAGCGTCGGGTCGTCGGACGACGGCAACATGCCGGTCGGCCCCATCGACCCGGCGACGAAGCGGGGGTGGGCGGGCGTGCTGAAGCGGTCGGCCACCCGGCGGGCCAGCGCGGCGGCGGCGTGGTTGATCTCGTAGGATCGCGCCTCCAGCCCATACTCCCCCATCTTGAGATAGCTGCCGCCGAACGTGTCGGTTTCGATCACGTCGCAGCCCGCTTCCATATAGGAGGTGTGGATCTCTTCGATGATCTGCGGGTTGGCGACCGAGAGGAAATCGGTGCAGCCGTAGCAGCCGCCGTAACCCTCGGCATCCAGGTTGTAGGTTTGGATCGAGGTGCCCATCGCCCCGTCAAAGATCAGGGTACGTTGCATGAGCGCCTGCAAATAAGGAGAATTTTTCAATGGGCAGCCTCCTTTCATGGTGTGTGCCCACATGTTGGTGAATAAGCGACTGCCCGCTCCACTGCCGCACAGCCGAACGTAATTGTACCACAAGCCGGGGCCGCTGCGCTACGTGGGGAGGCTTACAGTTTGCGCGGGCACCTGGCCGACCCCAGGCTAACGCCGTGCCCAGTCCAGATCACGCCCGATCAGCAACTCGGTCATCCTGGCATGATGGGTATTCTTCATGGCGACCGGCTGCACATCCAGTCCGTGGAGCCGTGCCTGTTCGCGCACTTCGGGCACATCATCATAGGTCATGAGGAAATCACCGGCAACGGTGGTCACAAGCTGAAAGAGCGTGTCGTGATCCAACTCATTATG
>JBBSEL010000271.1:0-5815 GCA_038239755.1 Chloroflexia bacterium
ACCGAGCTTTCGTCGGGCGGCCCCGCCTCATGTTGCAAGATCGCGTAGTACCACAGGCGGCGGGCCGAGTAGCGCGTCACGTTGTGGACGATCTGGTTGTTCCGCAGATCGCGCATGGCGTGATGGGGCACGTTGTTGCGGACGATGGTATCGACCACTTCGACGCCCGTGCGCGGCGGCGGCACCTTGTCGCCAGCGGCGGCGGCGGCAGTGCCGTTGGTCGCCGGGGCAGCAGGTTCGGCGGGAGCCGCAGCCGGAGCCGCAGCCGGGGCCGTTTCGCCCTTGCCGCGACGGCGGCGCGAGCGGGCCTGGGCGGCGGGCGGCGGTTCCGGCGTGGGGGGCGGCGGCAGGAGCGGCACGAGGTCGGCAAACGGGACAAACTGCCCGCCCGGCCCGCTCTTACCACTCAACAGGAACGCGGTCATCGCCGCTTTGCCGCGAGGGCGGGCGACCAATTCCGGCGGCAGTTGCGGTTCCACGCCGTCGGGCAGCCAGATCTGGTTGCGGTCGCGCTCGAACATCCCTTGCGGGTTCGCCAGCCAGATTTCGGGGGTCAACAACGCCCCGGCCTGCTGGTCGGCGTACAACTCGGCGCGGCGCTCCTGGGTGACGGTGCCGAGGGGCGGCTCACCCAGCGAAGCCAGGTGGACCTGATAGAGGATGCCCTTGGCCTTGGGATCAGGCGGCGGCGGAGCTTCCACCGGGGCGGCGACCGGCGCGGCAACCGCGACCGTTTCCCCTGCGGTGTCCTCCTCCTCGTACTCCTCGTCTGCGTCGTCCAGCAAGGCGGCACCTGCCGCCAGGGCTTCGGTCCGCGAGATACCCTCATCAGGGGCCGGGCGGGCCTCGGCGGCTACCGCCGGGGTGAGCGGGTCGGCCTGGCCCTGGGCCACGCCCTGCGCGTCGTAGGTGTAGCGGTCCTCTGGGGCTTCCCAGGCCGGGGTAGTATCCCAGGCGGGGACGGCAGGCGCTTCGTCGCCTGCGGCCTCGTCGGTCTCGTCGGCCTCCCCACCTTCGGCGGTGGCGTCGCGGTCGCGCCCGCGGGTCCGGCGGCGGCGGCGGCGGTGCGCCAGGTCCACCGGGACGGCGTTCGGCTCTTCACCGACGGCTCCGGCCATGAGGCTCTCTTCGGCATCCTCTGCCGCTTCCATCGCGGCGGCGGCAGCGCTGCTCTCAGCCACCGGCACGCTCAGCGCGGCGGCAGCCAGTTCGGCCCCGCGTTGCTCGGTGTGGGCCTCCAGCACCAGGGAGACGATCTCGTCGCGGGCGGCCACTTCGCTCTCCGCCTCGCGGCGGACGAAGATCTGGCCGGTGGCGGTGTAGAGGTAGGGCCGTTCGGAACCACGCGGCACCTGGGCCAGCAGCACCTTGCGCCCCTCGCTCTCCTGCACGCTGAACGTCACCTCGATCGGCGGCACGATGTTGCGCACGATGTCGTTGCGCAGCAGGGTGATCGTTTCTTCGGGGCGGTCCAGGCCGCGCACCGACTGGGTGGGATCGACCCCCACGCCGATGTAGATCGTGCCGCCGTTGGTGTTGGCAAAGCCGACCACGTCTTTCAGGATGGGCCGGGTCTTGCTCGTCTTGCTCAACGCGCTGAGGTAGAAGCTCTGCACGATGCTCGGCCCCTGCTCGCGGGCCTGGCGCACCGGGTCGAACGGGCGCTCGGTTTCGGCGCGGTAGGGCCGGATGCGGTCCCACTCGCTGGTGGCGAGGAGTTCCTTGATCGCCTGGAAGGTGATGTCGGGCAGCAGCATCTCGGTGCAGCGGTCGCCCACGCCCAGGCGCTTGTTCGGTCCCTCCCCCGGTTCGCGCTCCAGCAGGTGCGCGTCGCTGCCCTGGATGCAGTGCATCCGGCGCGGGTATTCGGGTTTGGAGCCGTTGAAGAACGAGGCGGTGGTGCGCCGCCCGGTCTGATCCATGTCGGTCACTTCCAGCGCGGCCAGGGCCTGGTGCTGGGTGTAGGCGATCTTGGTCTGCCCGCCAAAGTTGAAGCCTTGCATGGCGACCCCGTTGGACGAGTTGGCATGGGCGGCAATCGCCAGCCCGCCCGCTGCGGTGATCGCCTCGTAGGCATCGATCACATCGCTGGTCGCCCCGGCATCGGGTGCCCCGGCCAGCATCTTCTCTTCGGGCACTTCGAGTTGCAGCAAGAGCAATTCGAGCTTGCGCAGCGAGGTGCCGGGCGGGAAGATGCCCAGAATGTGGAAGCCAAAGGTGGCGGTGAATTCAAAGCCAGGCAGCACCAGCAGCGTTTCGCGCAGGCGGCGGAACTCGGCCAGGTCGATCACTTCTTGTTCGGTCAGGCGGGCCCGGCTCTCCAGCAGTTCGAGCGTCTCGATCTCCTTGAGCATGGCGGCATAGCCTGATACGGTGTTGTGGTCGGTGAAAGCGATGATATCGAGGCCCCGCGCTTCGGCCTTCTGCAAAATCTGGAGATAGGTGACGTGGGGGTCGCGGTAGTCCGACGAGGCGGGGGTGTGCAGGTGCATGTCCATGCGGGTCCAGCCCATCTTGGGGCGCTGAGGCGTGCGTTCACGCGCGTCATCGCGGGTATCCCGCCCGTCGCGCGAACGTTCACGGTCGCGCACAGGCGTCCGTGATCGGCGAAAATTATCCAATTGTGGGTTCCTTTAAAAAATTAAGCAAATCAAATAGGTCAAGCGAGGCCTTGAGGTAGTTAGCAGTTATCCGTCGTCAGTTATCAGGTCTTGGGGGTCAGGCGCTGCACTACTAGGCAAATGAGTAGTGGCAGCCCACCTGACGGGCTAAAGACTGCTAACTGATGACGGACGACTGTTAACTAACAACTCGTTTATACAGAAGGAGGCGGCGGGTCTGGCTGGGAGGTGGGCGCGTCCGGCGGCGGAACCTCCGCGCTGGAGGGCGCACCGGCAGCGACGGGTTCTTCAGCCAGCGGCGCACCAGGATTGACATCCGCAAGTACCGTGGGAGGGAACATCGCGGCCAGCACCTGATCCATGTTGTCTACCCAGACAAATTCCAGCTCACGGCGCACGTTGCGGGGCACCTCTTCGATGTCGCGCCGGTTATCGGCGGGCGCGATCACCCGTTTCATGCCCGCCCGGTGCGCCGCCAGCACCTTCTCCTTCAACCCCCCGATCGGGAGGACCCGTCCGCTCAAGGTGATCTCGCCGGTCATCGCCGTATCATGGCGCACCGGTTCCTTGAGGAGCGCGGAGATCAGCGCTGTGACCAGCGTGACACCCGCCGACGGGCCATCCTTCGGGATCGCGCCTTCCGGTAGGTGGATATGGATGTCGTTGCGTTCCGAGAAGTCAGGGGCGATATGCAGTTTGACCGCACGGGAGCGAGCGTAGCTGAGCGCGGCCTGGGCCGATTCTCGCATCACTTCGCCCAACCGCCCTGTCAGGGTCAGGCTCCCTCGGCCCGGCATCGTCACCACTTCGACCGGCAACAGCTCGCCGCCGTGCTCGGTCCAGGCTAGCCCCAGCGCCATGCCCACCTGGCCGGCGGGAATGTCGCGTTCGAGGCCATAGCGGGCCTGCCCCAGGAACTCTTCTAACGTATGGGCGTTCACCCGCACGCGGGTGGTGCGCCCTCCTACCATCTGGCGCGCTGCTTTGCTGCAAATCGTCGCCAGCTTCCGCTCCAGATCGCGCACCCCGGCCTCGCGGGTGTAGGTGCGGATCAACTGTCGCATCATTTTCTCCGGGATTTCAACATAGCCCGGGGCCAGGCCATGAGCCTGGAGTTGACGCGGCAACAGGTAACGGCGGGCGATTTGCAGCTTTTCATCTTCGGTATAACCGCTCAGGTCGATGACTTCCAGGCGGTCGCGTAGGGCGCGGGGGATGTTGTACAGGTTGTTCGCGGTCAGGATAAACATGACCTCGGACAGATCGTACGGCACATCCAGGTAATGATCAACAAAATTCCAATTCTGCTCGGGGTCCAACACCTCAAGCAAGGCTGCCGCCGGGTCCCCCCGGTGGTCCGCCGCCAATTTATCTACTTCGTCCAGCAAAATCACCGGATTAGTTACCCCGGCCTGCTTCATCGACTGGATGATCCGCCCCGGCATCGCCCCGACATAGGTGCGGCGGTGCCCGCGGATCTCCGCTTCATCATGGACCCCGCCCAGGCTGATGCGGATAAACTTGCGGTCCATCGCGCGGGCGATGCTTTGCCCCAGGCTGGTTTTGCCCACGCCCGGCGGCCCGACGAAGCAGAGCAGCGCACCCTTGAGCAGCCGCCGCCGTTGTGTCCCCCCGGCAGACGTGTCGGCCACCTTACCGGCGGCGGCAACGGTCAGTTGCCGCACGGCCAGGTAGTCAAGAATGCGCTCCTTGATTTTCCCCAGGCCGTAGTGATCGTCGTCGAGCACCTGCTCAGCCACGCTGATATCGTTGCAGTCGGTGGTGCGGGTGTTCCAAGGGACGGCCAGGATCCAGTCGATGTAGGTGCGGGCCACCGCCGCCTCAGGCGACATGGCGGGCATCCGTTCCAGCCGGTTGAGTTCCTTCAGCATCCGGGCCAGGTTTTCTTCGGGCAGGCCCTTACTCTGGAGCTTCTCGCGCAGGTCGGCCAACTCGTTACCGCCCTCGCTGCTCAGTTCGTCGTGGATCGCCTTGAGCTGTTCGCGCAGGTAGAACTCGCGCTGGTTCTTGTCGATCGACTGGCGCACCTTGGTACGGATGCGCTGGTCCAGTTCAAGCACTTCCAGCTCGTTGGTGAGTACGGTACTCACCCGGTCCAACCGTCCCGCCTGGTCCAGATCGGCCAGTACCGCCTGGCGTTCATGCGGATCGGGGACCACATGCGCGGCCAGCAGGTCGGCCAGGTAGCCCGGATGGCGCACCGCCCGCACGGTTTCCACCGCGTCGGCGGGCACTTTGGTGTTGAGTGCGGCATAGCGGGTGAACTGTTCGACCAGGACGCGCATCACCCCGTCCACCGCCGGGCCGTAGCCGACTTTTTCGGGCAGGTCGCTGATCTGCACGCTGAAGAACGGCTCGGTTTCGGTGTAGCGCTCGATCCGCACCCGGCGCAGCCCTTCGACGCCCACCTGGAGGTTGCCGTCGGCTTGGCGCTGCACCTGGTTGATCTCGACCAGGGTGCCGATGTCATAGATATCATCGGGGGCCGGGTCGTCGGATTGCACGCTGCGTTGGGTGGCGACCACTAACCGCCGGTCGCGGGCCAGCGCATCTTCCAGCGCCCGCATACTGCGGTTTCGCCCCACCATAAGCGTGACCAGGGTCCGGGGAAACACCACTACGTTTTTAAGCGGCAAGAGGGGGGTATCGGTTCGGGTGCGATTTAGCTCGCTGGTCATCGTCATGTCCGTTCTTTACAGTTAGCGTCTTAGCCTATGCTCTCAAAGTGAGACCCGACCACTGCGCCCTACGTAAAGCTATGTAAGATAGATTATACCATAACGATTCCCAACTGAGCAAGCTCAGCGGGACCAGTCGCCCGGCAAATCGGGATCGTCCGCAGGGACGATTGGCTTATTAAGCCGGGGACAACCGGGACGAACGGCCCTACCAGGCACCATTGACACGCCTTAGCCACCCTTCTATAATCTATAGAGCGAACACCTGGATGAGGCGATCAGATTGCAGAGGAGTAGGCAGCGCCTGTGAACGAAGATACCGAATGGCGGGAGCTCGGTGGGGAGTCGCCCGAGGGCGGTTACCCGGTGTTGCCGGGGGCCGAATCGTTTTTCTTGCCGGGCGGCCCGACGGGGGTGCTGCTCTTGCACGGGTTCACCTCGTCGCCCGCCGAGATCCGGCCCCTGGGCGGCTTTCTGGCCGAGCAAGGCTACACC
>JBBSEL010000272.1:0-5810 GCA_038239755.1 Chloroflexia bacterium
TACATCCCGCAAAGCTCGATGAGTTCGCTCAACCCGGTGGTCCGCATCCGCGAGCAGTTCGTGGACTTCCCGGCCACATCGAAAAACAAGGCCCAGGTGTTGGAGCGGGTGCGCGTCTTCGTGCAGAAGCTGGGCCTGCCGCCCGAATCGATCGACTCCTACCCGCACCAACTATCGGGCGGGATGCGGCAGCGGATCATGGTCGCCATGGCGACCTTCTTGCAGCCCGATATTATCCTGGCCGACGAGCCGACGACGGCGCTGGATGTGGTGGTCCAGAAGGGGATCTTGCTCCTCCTAATGCAGTTGCAGAAGGAGATGAAGAACACGATCATCTTCGTCTCCCACGATATGGGCGTCCACTACCAGCTCACCAATAAAATGCTGATTATGTACGCCGCCAAGGCGGTCGAGTATGCCGACACCGAGGATGTCTTCAAGGAGCCGCTGCACCCCTACACCCTGATGCTGACCAGTTCGTTGCCGACGATTGGCGACGACCGGGCGCGGACAGGACTGCCGGGCCGCCCGCCCAGCCTGTGGGACCCACCGCCGGGCTGCCGGTTCGCCCCCCGCTGCCCGCTGGCGACGGACCTGTGCCGGACCCAGGAGCCGCTACTGGTCGAACACCGGCCCGGTCGCTTCTCGGCCTGTCACTACGCCGAAAGCGTCCCGCAGTTGAAACAGACCTTGCAGAATGCTCCGAAGTTGAGCGAGGTAGCCCACGATCCGGCGAAGCTCAGTGCGGCAGTCGCGAATGCGCTGCGGTTGGACGAAGCCATCGATCACGCCGTCAAGGTGGAAGAGGTGGCCCGATGAACACGATCCTGAAGACCACACATCTGAACAAGGTCTATACCCTGGGCAGCTTTCCGCGCAACGTGACGATCAAGGCGCTCAACGATATCAACCTGGAAGTGGAGAGCGACGAGCCGGTGATCATCAGCATCGTCGGAGAGTCGGGCAGCGGTAAGACGACGCTCGCTAAGGTCATCTTACGGTTGGTCCAGCCGACATCGGGCGATGTCACGATCGCCGGTCAGGTGGTCGCAGGTAAAGGCCGCAAGCCCGACCGGACCGAGTTCCTGCGCACGGTGCAGCCGATCTTTCAGAACCCCTTCGAGGCCTTCAGTCGCTATCGCACCATCGACTCGTACCTCTACGAAACGGCGACGCGGGTGGCCGGGCTGGGGAAGGACGCGGCGGTCCAGGCCGTCGAAGAGGCACTGGCGGCGGTCGGCCTGGAATACGCGGATGTGCGGGGCAAGTACCCGAACCAGTTTTCCGGCGGCGAACTCCAGCGCGCCTCGGTCGCCCGCGCCCTGATCCCGCACCCCAAGCTGATCGTCGCCGACGAGCCGGTGAGCATGATCGATGCATCCCGGCGCATGATCATCATCAACCTGTTCCTGGCGCTGAAAGAGCAGTACAAAACCAGCTTTCTCTACATCACCCACGATCTCGCCACCGCCTACTACATCAGCGACTATATCGCCGTGATGACGCAGGGCACCGTGGTCGAGTTCGGGGCGGCCAAACAGGTGCTGTCCAACCCGCAGCACTCCTACACCCAACTGCTCCTCGGCTCCATCCCGACGCTCACCCACAAGTGGGTGGATGAGATGGGGACCGATCTCGTCGGGCAGTGGTCGCGTCCGGTTGCAAGCCCGGTATAAGCCCCCGGTTGGGCTATATGCTATCGTCCCCGCAGGCGAAACTCCGTTTCGCCTGACGGCGGTCGCTGCCTCGGAGACGGACGCGCTCCGCCCGTCGCAGCAGCGGGAGCCTGTTGACCCTCAATTTTTTGACGGCCTGGGATGGTGCTGTCCCAGGCTGATGTGCAAGGAGCTGCATTCATGACAGCCACAGATGGCAGCACGGATATTGAGCAGTGGGGCTTGTTCGAACTGGCGCTGGACGGTCCCGCCGACGGCAATCCCTATCTGGATATTACCCTCAGCGCGCAGTTCACCCACGAGGACCGGACGGTCACGGTGGCCGGGTTCTACGACGGCGACGGCGTCTACCGCGTGCGCTTCATGCCCGATGCGCCGGGCACCTGGCACTATCGCACCACGAGCAACAGCGCCGCATTGAGCGGAGCCGAGGGCACGTTCAACTGCGTCCCCGCCGCCGCCGACAACCACGGCCCAGTGCGAGTGGTCGATCCCTACCACTTCGCCTATGCCGACGGCACGCCTTTTCACCCGGTCGGCACCACCTGCTATGTCTGGAACTTGCAGGGCGATGCGCTGGAAGAACAAACGCTGGCGACGCTGCGCGATGCCCCGTTCAACAAGCTGCGCTTTTGCGTCTTCCCCAAGCACTACCGCTTTAACAACAACGAGCCGCCCAGCTACCCCTTCCCCGGCGAGGTCACGCGCACCCACGAACCGACCATGTCTTTCGGTGCCCCGACGGACCTGCCGCCCGATTACTGGGATTTCAGCCGCTTCAACCCGGAATATTTCCGCCACCTGGAAGGCCGGATCGGCGACCTGCAAAAGCTAGGCATCGAGGCCGACCTGATCCTGTTCCATCCCTACGACTTTGGTGCGTGGGGCTTTGACCGGATGCCCGCCGAGGTCAACGCCCGCTACTTGCGCTATATCGTCGCCCGGCTCGCCGCCTTCCGCAACCTGTGGTGGTCGTTCGCCAACGAATATGAATTGCTGGCCGACCACAGCATGGCGGATTGGGATCACCACTTCCAACTCGTGCAGGCGGCAGACCCCTACGATCACCTGCGGTCCATCCACCAGATCGTCGCTATGTATGATCACAGCAAACCGTGGGTGACGCACTGTAGCATTCAACACCAGGATCTGGCGCGGATGACCCAGTGGCTCAAGCAGTACGGCAAGCCGGTGGCGGTGGACGAATGCGGCTACGAAGGCGATATCAACCAGGGGTGGGGCGATCTGTCCCCCGAAGAGATGGTGACGCGCTTCTGGCTCGGCTTTGCCGACGGCGGGTATGTCGGCCACGGCGAGACCTACTGGAACGAGGCGGAGCAACTCTGGTGGTCGAAGGGGGGGCAACTGCGCGGCGAGAGTATCTCCCGGCTCGCCTTCTTGCGCCAGGTGATCGAGGCCGTGCCGGGGCCGGGGCTGGTGCCTCTGAGTCCGACCCGCTTTTCCTCGCTGCACTCCATTGACGAAGCGCGGGCCTTGTTTGCCACGACGGACGAAGCTGCATCGATCATCGGGGAAGGAGCCTACAACATCATCGCCGGGGCGCACAGTGGCACCGACTATTACCTGTTCTATTTCGGGGTCCACCAGCCGCGCTTCCGCGAATTTAATCTGCCCGACGGCACCTTCCGCATTGATATCCTTGATACCTGGAACATGACGATCACGCGAGTGGCGGACCAGGCTAGCGGCCCTCTCCGCCTCGATATGCCAGCGCAGCCTTACCAGGCGATCCGCATCGAACGAAACGCTTGACTCTGACTTGACTCTGATAGGGAAGGAGAATCTATGCTAACGGTGAGTGCGAACCGGCGCTTTCTAGCGCATGACGATGGCCGCCCGTTCTTCTACCTGGGTGACACGGCCTGGGAACTGTTCCATCGCCTGACGCTGGACGAGGCCGAGCGCTATCTCGCGGATCGGGCGGCCAAGCGCTTCACGGTGATCCAGGCCGTCGCGCTGGCGGAGATTGACGGGCTGCATACGCCGAACATGAACGGCGATCTGCCGCTCATAGACGACGACCCGACCCGGCCCAACGAAGCCTATTTCGCCCATATGGACGCCGTCATCGAACGGGCGGCGGCGCTGGGTCTCCACGTTGGTCTGTTACCGACCTGGGGCGACAAATGGAACAAGAAGTGGGGCGTCGGCCCGGAGATCTTCACCCCCGACAATGCACATACCTACGGGACTTTCCTCGGACGCCGCTACCGGGACCAGCCGATCATCTGGATCGTGGGGGGCGACCGCCCGATTGAGAACGAGACCCATCGCCTGATCGTGCGTGCCCTGGCCGAGGGGGTGCGGGCGGGCGACGCGGGCCACCACCTGATCACTATGCACACCTGGGGGCCGCACTCCACATCGGAGTATGTGCAGGACGAACCCTGGCTCGACTTTCACACCTGCCAGAGTGGACATGCCCGCAACTCTCCGAACTGGCGCTTCATCGAAGCCGATTATGCGCGAACCCCCACGCGCCCGTGCATGGATGCGGAGCCGGGCTACGAAGATATGCTGGACAATCTGGTCAATCTCGACGGGGGTTACCTCGATGACTGGGATGCCCGGAAGGCGCTCTACTGGGGCCTCTTCGCCGGAGCACATGGGCATACCTACGGCTGCAACCCGGTCTGGCAAATGTGGCGACCGGGGCGGCAACCGCTCATCTGGCCCCGGCGGCCCTGGTACGAAGCCTTGCACCTGCCGGGTTCCGGCCAGATGCAACATGCCCGCAGCCTGCTTCTCTCGCGCCCGTTCCTCACCCGCATCCCCGATCAAGCCCTGATCGTGTCAGAGGTAGGCACCGGAACCCGGCATGTCCGCGCCACGCGGGATAGCGAGGGCAGGTACGCGCTGATTTATCTACCCACCAACGATCCGGTCACGGTGGATCTCACCCGGCTCGCGGGGGAGCAAGTGACCGGCACCTGGTATGATCCGCGCACCGGCGCGGCCCGCCTCATCAGCACACTGCACAAGCAGGACCAAATGAGTTTTACCCCGCCCACCGGTGGCCCCGACTGGGTGCTGGTGCTGGACGACGCCGCCAGCAGCTTTCCGGCCCCAGGCAGCGTGTCGTCCGGCTGACCTTTACTCTTTCATTTTGAATACCGAGCAAGGAGGCAATGATGCAGAATTATGAGTTCGGCGCGGGCCTATGGATGTTCCAGCAATTCGTCGACCGCTACGCCACCGACGCCTATGGCCCCCCGGTGAGTACGCTGGAAGCGATTGAGCGCGCCGCCAGTGTCGGTGATGTCAAGGTGCTGGATATCAACTACCCCTTCGCGGGCGACGATGTGACCGTCGCGCAGGTGCAAGAGACCTTGAAGCGCACGGGGTTGCGCGCCCAGGCGATCACCCCGCATCTCTATATGCGCGAGTTCCAGCTTGGCAGCTTTACCAATCCCGACCCCGCCGTGCGCCAGAAGGCGATCGACCTGGGCAAGCAGGCCATCGAAATCGCCCAGGCGTTGGGGGCCAAGTATGTCAAGTTCTGGCCGGGGCAGGATGGGTTCGACTACCCCTTCCAGGTGGATTATGCCCGGCTCTGGGATCACTCGGTCGAGGGGATACGGGCCGTCGCCGAGTCGGCCCCGGCGCAGCAGTTTGCCATTGAGTATAAGCTGAAAGAGCCGCGCGTCCAGATGTTCTTCAGTTCGGCGGCGCGCACGCTGCTGGCTATCGAAGACATGGGCGTGGACAACGTCGGCGTCGTCATGGACCTAGGCCACTCCTTCTTCGCCAAAGAAACGCCCGCCGAAGCGGTGCAACTGGTCGCCCGGCGGGGCAAGCTGGTCAGCGTCGAAGTCAACGACAACTGGCGCGAGTGGGACGATGATATGGCCGTCGGCTCGGTCCACCTGATCGAGACACTGGAATTCCTCCTTGCCCTGCGGCGGATCAACTGGCAAGGGCCGATCCTGCTCGACCAGTTCCCCTTCCGGGAGGACCCGATCCAGGCGGCGCGCAGCAGTATTCGGACGATCCGCCAACTTGATCGCGCCCTGGACCGGATCGACCTCAAGGCTCTGGCTGCCGCGCAGGACAAGCACGATGCGCTCGCCGCCCAGGGCATCGTCATGGACCTGCTCCTGGGTGCCCCCGACA
>JBBSEL010000273.1:0-5777 GCA_038239755.1 Chloroflexia bacterium
GCACCTGGGCACGCCCGTGGCGATCACGGCGCGGGTGCTGGTCGCCGCCGACGGGGTCTCTTCCCGCCTCAGCAAATGGCTGCGGATCAATACGACGCTGCCGATGCACGAAGCAGCCTCGTGCATCCAATATGAGATGACCAACGTCGCCACCGACCGGCTGCTGGAAATCGTGGTCGGGCAGGCGCACGCGCCGGGCGGCTATGTATGGGTGTTCCCCACCGCGCCGGGCCGGGCCAAGGTGGGGCTGGGGGTCATCCGCACGATGAGCGACGAACCGGCAGGGCACCATCTCGACCGCTTCTTGAACGAGTCGTTTATGCGCGACCGTTTCCGCCGGGCCTCTGTGACCGAGGTTTCTATCGGCATCGTGCCGCTGGCCCGGCCCCTGCGTGAGCCGTATGCCGACGGGGTGCTGCTGGTGGGTGATGCGGCGCGCAATGTCAACGGCCTGACCGGCGGCGGGATCCACACCGCGCTCTTGTCGGGCCGGATCGCGGGCGAGAGCCTGGCGGCGCTGTGGCCGCGTGGTGATGTATCGCGGGCCGCGCTGGCCCAATATGGCGACGCCTGGGACACCGTTATGGGTGATGCGTTGCTCAAGGTCTATGATCTCAAGTCCGCGGTCTTTCAAATCCCCGACCCGGCCTTGCAAGATCGGACGCTTTACGAGGTGTTGGGCGGTTACTTTCATCCCTCTTCGGAATTCCGCAAGCGTTAAGCTCCGATGGAGCGCGGGACCGTGGCTGTTGGCAAGTGCTAGACGGGAGCATGTGCATGAGTGTTGTTATTTCGCCCCTCGCGGATGTGGGCTTCAAGCGGGCCGAGGATCCGCCGACCGGGAACAAGGTTGCGCGGATCATGCTGGAATTGCAGGTAGACGAGGGGCGCTGTCTCTCCTGCGGCGGCTGCGTGAGCGTGTGCCCCCGGATGCAGATCCCTGTGTCGCGGCTGAACAGCATCGAAGCCGGGGTACTGTGCCGGGGCTGTGGCCTGTGCGTGAAGGTCTGCCCGGTGGAGGCACTGAGTCAGGTGCCGGTGGCGGCCCCGCCGCGCCACGTCCCGCCGCCGCCGCCCGAACGCCGGATCGTTGCCGCCGTCCCCCCGCCGGAGCGGTATTAGGCGTGAAACGTGAAACGTGAAGCGTGAAGCGTGAAACGTGAAACGTATTGCGTATTGCGTATTGCGTATTGCGTAAGCCTGATCCCTGATCCCTCGTCACGTTTCACGTTTCACGTTTCACTCCCATGACCGAACCCCCCCCGATGCAACAGTGGACAGCCGGGTTGAGCGGGCCGCAACGGCGCGTCTTCTGGCTGCTCGATCATTACGCCGATGCCGCGACAGGAGTGCTGGCGGCACTGGCAGCCCTGCTGCAACTGCTGATCGGCACGCCGGGGACGCTGGTGCTGGCGGCGCTGGCGCTGGTGCTGCCTGCCGGGCTGCTCACCTATGCGATCAATCGCGTCTGTAAGGCGTTCGTGCCCAAACCGCGCGCCAACCGTACCTACCACGCGCTGATTTCCCCCTGGCTGCGTGGCTCCTTCCCCTCGTTCCATACCCAGTTTGCCGCCACCTTTGCGATGACGTTCGTGACCGTCATCGGCCTGCTTGAGCCGCCGGATCGGCGCGGACTGGCGCTGCTGGTCGGCCTCCTCAGCATGGGCGTGTCGGTGACGCTGGTCGCCTGGTCGCGGCTCTATCTCGCCGTCCACGACCGGGTGGATGTTTACGGCGGGCTGATCATCGGCCTCCTCGTGGGCGTGGCGGTGGGCGGCATTGCCGTCGCGCAGGGCTGGCTGCCGACGGGCGGCCTCGCCCTCGTCCTGATCGCGGGCCTGACCACGCTGGTTCTCGCCATCAGCGTCTGGGAGCGGCGGAAACGCAGGGGATAGGGGTTGGGGGTGCGGGTTGGGTGTGTGCTACCCCAACCCCCCACCTCCAGCCCTTATTCCGTGGCACAGCCTTTGCAGCCACCCCTGCGTACCTCGAAAGGAGGATCATCCATGACTGATGGCCCACGTATCCCGCTGCCAAGTGTAGAAGCGGGTGATGACGAAACCCAGGCGCTGTTTGCCCGCTTCAAAGCAGAGCGCGGCAACATCCCGAATATGTTCCGCACTATGGCCCTGCGCCCAGAGATCATGAAAACGGCCAACGCCCACCTGAGCGCGGTTCTCAACACCGGGACGGTGCCTAAAGCGCTGAAAGAGTTGTGCATCGTGCGGGTGTCCCACCTGTAATGATTGCCTCTATTGAATTACCTCGCACACCGCCGCGTTGCGACGGCTCAATGTCGAGGAAGCACGAATCGCCGCGCTGACGGATTGGCTGGCCCAGGCCGACCTGTTCACCCCAGCCGAGCAGGCTGCCCTGACCTTCGCGGATCGGATGACCGAGGCGGGCCAGGCGGTAGATGATGCCACCTGGGAGGAGTTGCGCCACTACTTTGATTATGGCGAGGTGGTGGAGTTGGCTGCTGCCATTGGTCTGTTCAACTACTTTAACCGCTTCAATGAAGCGCTCCATATGGAGATTACCTCATGACCACCGCGACCCTTCCCATCACGATCCAAGATATCGAGGCCGCCCGTGAGCGGCTGCGCGGGGTGGCCCGCCACACGCCCCTCTTGCCCTATCCCCGCACGGCGCCCCGGCTGCCCAACGAAGTGTGGGTGAAACCGGAGAGCCTGCAATTGACCGGCTCGTTCAAGCTGCGCGGGGCGTATAACAAGATCGCCAGCCTGTCGCTGGAGGAGCGGGCGCGGGGGGTGATCACCTATTCGTCGGGCAACCATGCTCAGGGGACGGCCTGCGCGGCGGCGTTGCTGGGGGTGCGCGCCGTGGTGGTGATGCCCGATAACGCCCCGGCGGTTAAGGTGGAGGGCACGCGGGCGCTGGGGGCCGAGATCGTGCGCTGCGGCCCGGCCAGCGACGAACGGCAAGCGGTGGCCGA
The DNA here is from genome assembly GCA_038239755.1 of Chloroflexia bacterium. GTDB lineage: Bacteria > Chloroflexota > Chloroflexia > QHBQ01 > JAICKM01 > JBBSAN01. The sequence goes on from JBBSEL010000273.1 coordinate 2,957, forward strand.
GCGGTTGGCCGCCGAGCGCGGGCTGGTCATCGTCCCGCCCTACAACGATCCGTGGGTCATGGCCGGGCAGGGCACCGTCGGCCTGGAGATCCTGGGCGATCTGCCCCTGGCAGATGTGGTGCTGGTGCCGGTGGGCGGGGGCGGGCTGATCAGCGGCGTGGCGACAGCGATCAAGGCGCGGCGACCGGAGGCGCGGGTGATCGGCGTCGAACCCGCCCTCGCCGCCGATGCCCAGCAATCGCTGCGCGAGGGCCACATCGTCGCCTGGGCAGCCGCCGACACCAGCCGCACTCTGGCCGACGGCGTGCGGACGCAATCGCTGGGCGCGCTGACCTACGCCGTGATCCGCGAACGGGTGGATGACATCGTGGCGGTCAGCGAGGACGATATCCGCGCCGCCGTGCGCCACTATGCCCGCTACCTCAAGCTGGTGGTCGAGCCGACCGGGGCACTGACCCTGGCCGCGCTGCTATCGGGGGCCTATGCCGGACGGGGGCAGCGGGTGGTGGCCGTGGTCAGCGGCGGGAATGTGGAGCCGAGCATCCTGGCCGCGATCCTGAGCGAGTAACGTCACTACCAGGAGCACCGCAGATGCGTACCATTGCTCAGACGGAGAAGGGGCCGATTGAATACCGTGTTGTGGGCCAGGGACCGGCGGTGCTGGTGCTCAACGGCGGCCATACCAACTGCAATTCGCCGCTTGGCAGCCAGCGCTTCTTTATTGAGCAGGGCTACCAACTGATCATTCCTTCCCGACCTGGGTATGGGCACACCCCCTCCGCGACCGGCAAAACGGCGGAGGCTTTTGCGGATGCGCTGATCCTCCTGATAGATCAGCTCCAACTAGAGCAGGTGATCGTCCTCGGTATTTCTGCCGGGGGGCGCACGGCTCTCCAGCTTGCCGGGCGGCATCCGGCGCGGGTGCGCCAGATCATCTTGCAAAACGCCGTCACCGGAGCGAAATTTCCTGCGCCTGCCATCCGGCTGGGAGCCTACCTTGGCTTCAATCCGTGGGTGGAGCGGTGGACCTGGGCCGCCTTCCGGTGGCTGATGAAGCGGGCACCGCTGACCGCCCTCAAAGTAATGATGGGGAGTCTGACGACGCTCGACCCTGCCGTCGTTGTTGCGGCGATGAGCGACGAACAGCGCCGCGCCGCCCTGGCCTTTTTGCGTCCTTCGCGATCCGGCTCCGGCTTCCTGCATGATCTCCGCCATGTTTGCGGGGATCTCACGCGGATTACCGCGCCCACCTTGATTATCGAGAGCAAATACGACGGATCAAAGGATCCGGCGCACGCCACCTATGCCGCCGACCATATTCCTCATGCCGAGCTTTTTGTCGTCCCCGCCGAGAGCCACCTGCTGTGGTTCAGCGCGTACAATACGCTCGTTGAAGAGAAGATGCGGGTGTTTTTGCGGACAGGGCAGCGTACCGGGTAAGCGATGTGGGGAGCCGCAGTCAGGCGGTTTAAAGCGCTAGCTCAAACAGCCACATCACGTCGGTGTCCTTCTTCCAGCCCGCCGCCTGGAACCCCGCATCAATCTCCGGCAGCGGGGGCAGCAGGGTGCCGATCTTCGGGTAGTCCTGCGCGCAGACCAGTTTTGTGGCGGCGCGCACCAGGGCCGCGACCGCCTCGGCGGTGAATGCGCCCTCGGGGCTGCACCCAGGCCAGCCACTGCCCCTCGTCGGGCGGCTGGTCGCGCCCCCGTGGGTGGAGGACGACCAGCCCGCCATCGGGTGTCTGCCACACGGCCCCCGCCGCCACCAGATCCCCCCACCAGGCCGCCGTCAGCGGGGCGAATAGCCAGTCCCAACCCAGGTGCCCGGTGGACGCTGCCCACAACGGCCCCGCCTGCACAGCAGCCCAGGCGGTATCTCTCGCCTCCGGTGGGAGAGGACGTAAAAGCGGGGCCGATTGCGCCGGGTCGGGGGTCGTTTCGTCGGCCTCGTAGGAGACGAACGCCCCCCGCTGCACAAAACCCTGCCGGGCGGCGTTCTTGTGGATCGGGGTATTGGTCGAGAGCGTAAGCAGGCGCAGCGTGTGGAGACCCTGCGCGCGGGCCGTGGCGATCTGGTGGTCCATAAAGCGGGGGGAGAAGCCCCGGCCCCGGTAGGCGGGATCGATCCGCAGGCCATGGAACCAGCCCTCACCGGGTCGGATCACGCTCAGCTTGTCCATCCCGACCACCCGCCCGGCCACCTCGCCCACGACCAGGCCCCCGGCGGGATCGTTCAACCAGTCGTCCCAGGTGTGCTGGACATAGTCGCCCCAATCCCAGGTCTGGTGGGTGAAGGCCAGCACCGCCTCTTTGTCGGCGGGCTGGGCCGGGCGGATGATCAGGTCGGCGGGTTCGTCGGGCATGGGTCGCTCCCTGGCTAACCACATAAATCCAGCCTCACGCCCGGCGGCATGAGGCTGGTGCCTGGTCGCTGTTCGATTGCGGGCTTCTCCTCAGTCCAGGCGGCGGAGATCGTCGCTGCTGCGCCCGATCAGGGGCGTGGTCGGCACCATCACCGTCTCCCGGTCGGCAGGGGCGGCGGTCTCGTCGGGCAAGAAGCTAAACCCGACCGGCTCCACCGTGGTGGGAGGTAGCGCCGGATTGCCCACCGTGCGCGGCAACCAGAGCCGGAAGCGGGTGCCCTGGCCGGGGGCGCTCGCCACCTCGACCCGCCCGCCGTGGGCCTCGGCCACCTCGCGCACGATTGCCAGGCCCAACCCGGCCCCGCCGATCGTGCGGCTGCGGGCCTTGTCGCTGCGGTAGAAGCGGTCGAAAATGTGCGGCAGGTCGTCGGCGGGGATGCCAATGCCCGTGTCGGTCA
>JBBSEL010000274.1:0-5775 GCA_038239755.1 Chloroflexia bacterium
ATAATTGCGACGATGAGTACGTGCGCTTCTTCAGCGAGGAACTGGTGCCCGCGATGGCGGCGGCCTATGCGCTCCACCCCGACCGGACGCGGCGGGCGGTGATCGGTCCCTCGCTGGGTGGGTTGATCGCGCTCTATCTCGGCTCCCAGCGGCCCGATCTGTTCGGGCTGATCGGGGCGCAGTCCAGCGGGGTCCACCGCATGTATGGCCCGGCCACCTACGATGCCCGGCGGGCCTACACCCGTCCCACCGGGCTGCCGTCTCGCCTGGCGCTGACCATCGGCACCTATGAATCGTGCTTTGCCCTGAACTGGCAGGGCCAGTGCCGGGATCTCCTCACCCCGGTACGAGACTTGCAAGCGGGGCTGCACCGGGCGGGCGTGGCCCACGCCTATTCCGAGCATCCCCAGAGCCATAGCTGGGGGCTGTGGCGCGATACGCTGGTGGGGGTGTTGAGTTATTTGTTCGCGGAGGTGGGGCGTGAAACGTGAAACGTGATGCGTGATGCGTCGGGTGGAGGGATTGATAGGGGATAGCTACTATTTGATCCTCCATTGATCCCCCATTGATACATACTACGCAATACGCACGACGCTGTACGCGCATTAGATCGTCTAGGAAGGAGGAGCGGAATGCGGGTTTTGATGCTGTCCTGGGAGTACACCCCTCATCTGGTCGGGGGGTTGGGGAAGCATGTGGTCGAGTTGTTGCCGGAACTGGTCGATGAAGACGTGGAGGTTCACCTGGTCACGCCCCGCTTTAAGGGGGGCGAATCTGAGGAACCGTTGACCGGGCCAGACGGGCAGCCCGCCACGAACGGCAGCCGGGTGTACCGGGTGGATGCCCATGCCTACCAGAGCGGCAACTTCTTCACCAACACTGTGCAGACCAACGTCTTGCTGGAGCAAGCCTGCCAGCAGGTGATCGACCGGATCGGGCCGTTCGACCTGATCCACGCCCATGACTGGCTGGTGTCGTTCGCCGCCATCTCGATCAAAAACAGCCGCCGTCTCCCCCTCCTTTCGACCATCCACGCGACCGAAATGGGCCGCAACCGGGGGGTGCTCTACGAGCAGATGCAGCGCGATATCCACATGGCCGAGTGGAACCTGGTCTACGAGTCGTGGCGGACGATTGCGTGCAGCTACTATATGGCCGGGGAAGTGCGAGACTACTTCGGCGCGCCCGACGTGAAGATCGACGTGATCCCCAACGGGGTAGACCCGCGCCCGTTCGACGCGCTGAACCGGGGCGACCTGATGAGCTGGCGTGACCAACTGGCGCGGCGCGACGAGAAGATCGTCTTCTATGTCGGGCGGCTGGTCTGGGAAAAGGGCTTGCAGGTGCTGGTCGATGCCGCGCCGCAGATCGTCTCGATCTACCCGAACGTCCGGTTTGTCGTCGCGGGGGGCGGCGATTTCCGCTTCGACCTGGCCGACCGCGCCCGGCGCAACGGGGTGGGCGATTGGTTTATCTTCCCTGGCCGCATCTCGGATGAGGACCGCGAGCGGTTGTTCAAGACGGCAGACGTGGCCGTGGTCCCCAGCCTCTACGAGCCGTTCGGCATCGTGGCGCTGGAGGCGATGGCGGCGGGCTGCCCGGTGGTCGCCAGCGACGTAGGCGGGCTGAGCGAGGTGATCACGCTGCACGAGACCGGCACCCTGGTCCATCCCAACGATCCCGGCTCGCTGGCCTGGGGGATCTTGCACACGATGGTCAACCCCCAGTGGGCGGCTACGCGAGCCGAGAACGCCAACCGGATGGTGCGGGAGCTGTATAACTGGGATCGTATCGCCAAGATGACCAAGGGTGTCTATGAGCGGATTGCGTATGAAGCGGCGGCGGGCGATTGGGCCTATAGCTTAGGCGGCGACGGCTCTGCCGCCTCCAGCGAACCCTACCCCGATGTATCACCCAACGATCTCTAACTGAGAAACGGAGACTGTGGAGAATGGCTAAAACGTTACCACGGCGCGATGAGGTGCCGAAAGCGGATCAGTGGGATATCGAAAGCGTGTTCCCGTCGGAAGCGGCCTGGAGCGAGGCGTTCACCAAGGCCGACGCGGCGCTGGCAACGGTCGCGGCCTACCAGGGCAAGCTGGCGAGTTCGGGCAAGACGCTGTTAGCGGCGCTCCAGGCGCGGGATACGGTCGGCAACGATGTGCACTGGGTCGCATTGTACAGCGGGATGATGGTCGCAGGCGACACGACCAACCAGGACAACCTGGCCCGCGATGACCGGGCGGGCGGGCTGATGGCCCGTTGGGGCGCAGCCGCCGCGTTCTACGATCCGGAGATCCTGGCGATTGCGCCGGACGCGCTGGCGCAACTCATCAAAGACGAGCCGGGCCTGAGCCTGTACCAGCACTATTTCGACCAACTGGGCCTGATCCGTGACCATGTGCGCTCTGCCGAAGTCGAGGCGGTGCTGGCCGAGTTTGGGGACGTGGCCGCCAGCGGCTTCCGCACCCACAACGCGCTGGAAGACGCCGACATGAAGTTCGGCCCGGTGCCCGACGACGACGGCAGCGAGGTGGAACTGGCCCAGGGCAACTGGCAGCGGCTGGCAACCAGCGACCAGCGCACCGTCCGCAAAGCGGCCTGGGAGGGCTATGCCGACGGCTATATCCGCATGAAGAACACCTTCGCGGCGGCGCTGGCCGGACAGGTCAAGACCGACGTATTCTATGCCCGCGCCCGCAAGTACGCTTCGGCCCGCGAAGCGACGATGCACCCGCATAACATCCCCGCCGCTGTGTTCGACAACTTGATTTCGACCGTGCGGGCTAACTTCTCGCTGTGGCACCGCTACTGGGCCATCCGGCAACGGGCGCTGGGCGTGGAGACGTTGCATCCCTACGACCTCTATGTGCCGCTGGCGACGGCGGACGAAGTGATCACCTACGACAAGGGTGTGGAGATGCTGCGGGCGGGCCTGGCCCCGCTGGGCGAGGACTATGTGACGACGGCGATCAAGGGGATCACCGAGCAGCGCTGGGTGGACAAGTATCCGAATGTGGGCAAGGGTGCGGGCGCGTTCAGCACCGGAGCCTACGGCACCCACCCGTTCATGATGCAGAACTACGACAACGACTTGCTCAGCCTCAGCACCCTGGCCCACGAGTTGGGCCACTCGATGCACACCTACTACACCACCCACACCCAGCCGCCGATCTACACGGACTACTCGATGTTTGTGGCCGAGACCGCCTCGAACTTCAACCAGGCGTTGATGCGCTCCTACCTGCTCAACAGCAGCGACGACCGCCGCTTCAAGATCGCCGTGATCGAGGAAGGGATGGCGAACTTCAAGCGCTACTTCTTCATTATGCCGATCCTGGCGCAATATGAACTGGCGATCCACGAACTGGTCGAGGCCGGGCAAGGGTTGACCGCCGATGGCATGTCGGCCAAGATCGCGGAGTTGTACAAAGAGGGCTACGGGGCCGGGGTGACAATGGACGAGGACCGGGTGGGCATCACCTGGGCACAGTTCCCGCACATGTACGGCAACTTCTACGTCTACCAGTATGCCACCGGCATCTCGGCGGCCAATGCGTTGGCGGCGGGCGTGGTGCAGGAGGGGCCAGCCGCGGCGGCGCGCTATATCGACTTCCTCAAGGCGGGCAGCTCGGTCTATCCGCTGGACGCGCTGAAGCTGGCCGGGATCGATATGACGACCCCCGAACCGATTGAGCGCGCCTTCAGTGTCCTGACCGGCCTGGTGGATCAGCTTGATACGTTGGTCGGCGCGGGGCCGCTGCCCTGGCTGGCACAGCCGGACTGCTAAACAGAAATTAAGAAGGATGAATTATGAAGTATGAATAGCGGGTGTTCCGATCCCTTCGTACTTCTCTCGTCGATTTCCTACTTCATAATTCATCCTTCTTCCTTTCCCAACGGGGGATAACGTGCTCTTATCGGATAAGCGGGTTATCGAAGAACTGGAACGAGGCAACATCGTCATCGAGCCGTTCAGCCAGCGGCAGTTGGGGACCAACTCGTATGATGTGCGCCTGGGCGAGTGGTTTTTCTTGCCGAACCATAACATGGTGACGGTGAACTTCAGCGACGAGGCCGACTCGCGGGCCTTCTGGGGCGCGCCGCACCGGGCCGAGAACGGGCTGATCAGCATCCGGCCCGGCGACACGATCCTGGCCCATACCATCGAAGTGGTGGGCGGGCACAACGGGTTCACTACGTCGATGCGGGCGCGGTCGAGCATCGGGCGGTCGTGCCTGTCGGTCTGCAAGTGCGCGGGGGTGGGCGATGTCGGCTTCATCTCGCGCTGGACGATGGAGATCACCAACCACAGCCACGCGATGGTGCAGCTACCCGTCGGCCAGCGGGTGGCGCAAATCCTCTTCTACGAAGTGGGCGAGACCTTGGGCGAGTACAAGGGCAAGTACGGGTCGCGGCTGGATTGGACGCCGGAGGATATGCTGCCCAAGCTGTACCGCGACTGGGACCTGGGACCCGATGGTCGGGTGCATCCCTTTGAGGAAGGTTAGCGACTGGCGATGGCGTTACGATGTGAAGCGGGACTGATCGTCTGTCGCAATGTGGCTGCGGCGCAATGTGTGGTCTGCGGGCGGTTCTTTTGTGCCCAGCACGGCGACCCTGCCGCGCCGCACTGCCGCTATTGCAAACGCGGCTTTGCCCGCAAGATGGCCGGGGAGCAAGCGGCGCAGGCCGAGGTCGATCGCCAGGCGACGGCGACCATCCGCAATGCGGAGAACCTGTGCGGCTGGGCGGGCTGTGACCAGGCCCCGCTGGTGTTGTGCCAGCATTGCGGCCTGCTCTATTGCAGCCGCCACAGCAACCGCTATCACTACCGCTACCGCTACCGCACGCGCAAAGGGATCGACACCCGCCGGGCCGAAGTGACCCTCTGCGACGCCTGCAAAGGTGCCCTGCCCGACTACAAGCGCGAAAAAACCTGGATGGAAGTATGACGAGTGATGAGCAATGAGCGATGAGTGATGCGGCGGGTGACGGGTGTCGCCTAATCTACTGTGTATCGCGTATTGCGTATTGCGTAGAGTACGTTCTACGCAATCGTCTCATTGCTCATCGCTCATTGCTCATTGCTGGTGCGTATGGCTGAGCAGAATGAATGGCTGACGCTGTTGCTGGACAGCATGGTCAGTGCGGCGCAAAACCAGCCGGGGTATCCGCCGGAGGACCTCAACCAGTTGCTGGACCTGTTCACGGCGTTCGCGCGCAGCGAAATCGGTGCCGATGGGCCGGGGGGGGCGGGCGAAGGGCGGGTGACCCGGATCGGGGAGGCGATGGTCCAGGCGCTGGAAGAGGTGGCGCTGGGCGAAAGCCAACCGGCCAGCAGCCGCTGGGACGAGGCGCTGGCTTGCTGGCGACAGGCCGCCGACGAACTGGCGACGGTCTATATGGCCGCCGAGCAGGAACACCATACGCCCCTGGCCGATGCGGCGGGGTCGCTGGAACTGTGGATCAACACCGTCGGGGAAGTCTATTGTGTGCTGCGGTTGAGCCTCGACCCCTGGGCGGATATTACCGGCCATTCGGGCGATGTGGTGATCCGCCAGTTGGACGGGCTGGAGGCGCGGATTCTGCGCTACTGGCAGCGCAACCGCTACCAGTTCTATAGCCTGCTGGGACGGCGCTATAGCCGTTGGGCGCAGTATGCACGGCGGCATGGCTGGGTGGCCGAGGCCGACGCGCTCGATTTCCTGGTCAGCCGCACGCGGATGCGGACCCTGATCGCCTACCTGCGCCACGGGCGACGCAGCATCGCCG
>JBBSEL010000275.1:0-5773 GCA_038239755.1 Chloroflexia bacterium
ATGCTCGAAGCCGCCTTCGCCTTCCCGGTCTACGTGGACAACGAAGCGAACCTGGCGACGCTGGGCGAAACCTACTTCGGCGTGGCGCGGGGGGCCAAAAGCGTGCTCTATGTCAGCGCGGGGGTCGGCCTCGGCGGCGGCATCGTCCTCGACGGGCGCACCCTCCCCGGCGCGACCGGCTTCGCCGGGGAAGTGGGCCACATGACGCTGGTGCCCGACGGCCTCCTTTGCGCCTGTGGCAACCGGGGTTGCTGGGAAACCGTGGTCAGCCAGGACGCGGTCTTCCGCCACATCCGCCGGGCCGTGGCCGGGGGCCAGCCGTCGGCCTTGCAGGCGACCCCCGACGGCGACCTGGGCGCGCTGACCATCCCGCTCGTCGTGCAGGCGGCGGCAGCGGGCGACCCGGTGGCCCGCGCCGCGTTGGACGAAACGGCGGTCTACCTGGGCATCGGCCTCGCCAACCTGATCAACGCGCTCAACCCCGAGACGGTCGTCTTTGGCGGGATGCTCAGCCTGGCCTGGCTGTGGATGCATCCCACCGTGGCTCGCGTGGTCAGCGAACGGGCGCTGCGCTGGTCGGCCCAGGCTGCCCGCATCCTGGTGGCGGCCCACGGCGGCGACGCCTGCGTCATGGGCGGCATCGCCACCGTCTACCACCACATTCTCAGCCAGCCGTTTCCGCTGAAAAAGGATGAAGGACGAAGTAAGAATTATGAAAACGCCGTCTTTCCACCCCTCTCCACCGCAGCAAGCGTCCCAGCCTGAGGCGGTAAGGAAGAAGGCAGAATTAAGAAGGCAGAACACCAGACTAGCGTCCACCATTCTTCTTAATTCCTAATTTATAATTCATCCCTGAAAGGAGGTGACGCAGAGCACCGACCGATACCCGAATCAACCAGAGGGAGACAAACAGCGCGGGCCTGGATCGCCGCGCCCCGGCGCACCCCTCAGACGGATCCATTCACTCATTGAAGAGGAGGAAAGGGATGTTGACGATGAGACGGTTCCTGTCACTGCTGACCTTATTAGTGGCCGTCGCTCCATTGCTGGCCGCCTGTGATACCGGCACCAGCGCCACGGCCACCCCCGTGCCCCCGGCGGCCACCACGGCCCCGGTCGCCGCCGCCACCGACACCACCGCTCCCGTAGCGGCGGCCCCGACGGACACCACCGCGCCGGTCACTGCCGCGCCGACCGACACCACAGCCCCCGCCGCCGCGCCCACCGACACTGCCGGGACAGGCAGCACGGGCGGGGCCAAGCTCCAGGTCATCTGGTTTGCCTGGCAGCCCTGTCAGGCGCTGACCGACCTGTCCAAGAACTTCCCTGGCGGCACGGTGGAAGTGCGCTGCGTGCCCATCGCGCAGTGGCATGACCAGATCTTCACCGACTTTGCGGCCAAGGGCGGGGCCGACATCGTCATTCTCGACAGCCAGTTCATCGGCGAAGCGGTCAAGGGCGGGCACATCATGGACCTGACCGACTGGATGAAGACCAACATCGACGTGGCCGACTACGTCCCGGCGGCGCTCGCGGCCTATGGCGAGTACCCGGCGGGTAGCAAGAAATATTACGGCATCGCCGCCGAAGGCGACACGCAGATGTTCGTCTACCGCAAGGATGTCTTCGCCCAGGCTGCCGCCGACTACAAAGCGGCCAACAGCACCGACCTCGCCGCCCCCGCCACCTGGTCCGAACTGTTGAAGATCGCCCAGTTCTTCAAGGCCAGCAACGGCAAATATGGCGTGCAGAACGGCTACACCACCCACTGGTGCGGCACCCCGGCCTGCTACGACCAGATCGCCACCCACTGGAACCAGATTCTCTGGTCCTTCGGCGGCGAATTGTGGGACCCGACCACCTACAAGGTCCAAACCTACATCAACTCCGACACCGCCGTCTCGGCCCTCGACTTCGACAAGAAACTGTTCCAGACCGGCCCCGAAGGCCAGGGCAACTTCCAGTTCAACGAAACCGTGGACGCGCTGTGCAGCGGCTCGACCGCGACGGGCACGATCTGGTTCGGCTTCGGTGCCGCCTTCGTGGACAAGACCGGCTGCAAGAACTCGGACAACCTGGCCTACGCCGCCGCGCCGGGCGAGAAGCAGCACTTCACCAGCCTGGGCGGCATGGGCCTCCATGTCAGCAGCTACACCAAGAACAAGGACGCCGCCCTGGCCTACGTCAAGTGGTTCGAGTCGATGGACACCCAGCTCGCCTGGGCGAAATTGGGCGGCTTCTCGGCGCGCAAGTCGGTGCTGGCGAGCGACACGTTCAAGAACGCCGCGCCGTACAACCCCGCCTTCGCCGATGCCTACCAGTATGTCAAAGACTTCTGGAACATCCCCGAATACAACGCCATGCTCCAGCCGCAGATGGACGACCTGAACCTCGCCGTCACCGGCCAGAAGGGGTCGAAGGAAGCCCTCGACGATATCGCCGCGAAGCAACAGGCGATCCTCGACGAAGCCTACCCGAACGGCCCGCCCAAGTAAGTTACGAGTGATTAGTGGTTAGTGGTTAGTGGTTAGTGGTTAGTAGAGTAAATCTACCCACTAATCACTAACCACTAACTACCCGCCCGGAGACCGCCGATGGCCGCAATTCCCGCCGATCCGCAATCTAAAATCCCCAGTCCAAAATCCGACGTGCGCCCGCGCCTGGCCTGGCTGACCGACCGGGCGCTGGTCTGGACGTTCCTCACGCCGACCATGCTCCTGCTGCTGGCGATTGCGATCTTCCCGCTGCTCTGGTCGCTCTATCTCAGCTTCACCAAGTTCTCGGTGATCAAAGATGCCAACACCGGGCCAACCTGGATCGGGATCGGCAACTATGCCCGGCTGCTGAACGACCCCGAAGTGTGGAAGCGGTTCAGCGTCACCGCCGGGTTCGTCCTGCCCTCCGTCGCCATCGAATTGCTGATCGGCTTCGGGCTGGCGATGCTGCTCAACCGCAAGTTCGTCGGGCGCGGCTTCCTGATGACGATGATGCTCATCCCGATGATGCTCTCGCCGCTGATCGTCGCCCTCTTCTGGGGCTATATGTACCGGCCCGATGCGGGGGTGATCAACTACTGGATCCACGACGTGTTCGGCTTTTCCCGCGTCCTTTGGCTGACCGATCTGAAGACGGCGATGTGGGCGCTGGTCATCGTTGATGTCTGGCAGTGGACCCCGTTTATCATGCTCATTGCCCTGGCCGGGCTATCTGCCGTGCCCCGCTATCTCTACGAGGCCGCCGAAGTGGACCGCGCCTCGGCCTGGTTCAAGTTCCGCAACATCACCCTGCCGCTGGTCACACCGCTGCTCTTGATCGCCATCCTCTTCCGCACGATGGATGCGTATAAGATGTTCGACCAGGCTTACGCCCTGACCGGCGGCGGCCCCGGCGGCGCAACCCAGGTTCTATCAATTTATCTCTATCAAATGGCCTTCCGCGATTTCAACACCGGGAAAGGCTCGGCCCTCGGCTATATCATGTTGATCGTGATTATCGCTCTCGCCAACCTGCTGATTCGTGTACTCAACGGGCTGAAAGCTGAAAAAGCCTAGCAATTAAAAGGATGAAGGATGAAAGATGAAGTAAAAAGCGCGTGAACCAGAGACACCGCGTCCTTCATCCTTCTTACTTCTTAATTCATCCTTTCCAAAAGGGGAGACTCGATGGCAACCACCGAAGCCCAAAATACGCCCCAACCCGTCGCCGGGCCGCGCGCCCGTGCCGCCAGCCAGAGCCAATTGAGCATGGGCGCCGTGCTGGCGAACGTCGGCACTTTCCTGGGGCTGAGCATCGCCTTTGTCTTCTTCCTCTTCCCGCTCTTCTGGATGATCATCACCTCGATCAAAGCGCGCACCGAAGTGACCCTACTACCGCCGCGCTACTTCCCCTTCGTGGACTTCCAGCCGGTGGGCAGCAACTACGCCTCGGTGTTCACCAAAGCGTCGGAACTGGGGTCGATCACCACCGGGAGCAGTTCACGCACCGCCGAGATCAGCGAGTTCCCCCTCCATCTGTTGAACAGCGTGCTGATCGCCGGGATCTCGACCCTGCTGGCGGTGATCCTCGGCACCCTGGCGGCCTACGCCTTCTCGCGCTTCCGCATCCGGGGCGAAAGCGACCTGCTCTTTTTCATCCTCAGCACGCGCATGTTGCCGCCCATCGTCGTGCTGGTCCCGATCTTCCTCATGTTTACCAAGCCGTTCGCCTTCCTGGAAGGCGTGGCGAACGGGATCAGCGACCCCGGCCTGCACCAGACATTGCTTAATTTTAGCCAGGCTAGCCTGCGCGAAAGCTACATCGGGATCACCCTGCTCTATACCACGTTCGGGCTGCCCTTCGTGGTCTGGATGATGAAAGGCTTCTTCGACGAAATCCCGAAGGAGTACGAAGAGGCAGCGATGGTGGACGGCTATTCCCGCGCCGAGGCGATCTGGAAATTCGTCATCCCCGAAGCCCTCCCGGCGATGCTGGCAACCGCCGTGTTCGTGCTGATCACCGCCTGGAACGAATTTGTGTTCGTCCAGATCCTCAACCCCAGCCAGGCGTCCACCGTGCCGCCGTTCCTCTACGCGATCATCGGCTACGGCCAGATCGAGTGGGGGCGCATGGCGGCCACGTCGGTGGTCTTCCTGGTGCCGGTGGTTCTGTTCACCTTCCTGGTCCGCAATTACCTGCTGCGCGGTGTCACCTTCGGGGCCGTGCGTCGATGAGAGAGTGTTTATGGCCGAGGTACTGATTCAAGATCTGGTCAAGCAGTTCGGCGGGTTCACGGCGGTCAAAAACCTGAACCTGACGATCAACGACGGCGAATTCCTGACCCTGCTGGGGCCGTCGGGCTGCGGCAAGACGACCACCCTGCGCTGCGTGGCCGGACTGGAGCGCCAGTCGTCGGGCGACATCCTGATAGGAGAACGGGTGGTGAACCAGTTGCCCCCCGGCGACCGCGATATTGCGATGGTCTTCCAGTTCTACGCGCTCTATCCGCACCTGTCGGCGTTCGATAATATCGCCTTCCCCCTCCGGGCGCAGAAGGTCGCGCCTGCCGAAGTGCAGGACCGCGTTCACAAAGTGGCCGACATCCTCCATATCCGCTACCTGCTGAGTCGCCGCCCTACCCGGCTGGGCGCGGGCGAACAACAGCGCGTGGCGCTGGGCCGGGCGATGGTCCGCCGCCCCCAGGTCTTCCTGATGGACGAGCCGCTGACCAACCTCGAGGCCAAGCTGCGCGGTGATATGCGGGTAGAGTTGAAGCGGCTCCAGCGCGAACTGCACACGACGATGATTTATGTCACCCACGACCAGACCGAAGCGCTCTCAATGGCCCAACGCATCGCCATCATGAACCTGGGCGTGCTGCAACAGGTCGGCACCCCGCTGGATGTCTATAACCACCCGGCCACGCTGTTCGTGGCGAGTTTTATCGGCAGCCCGCCGATGAACTTCGTCCCCTGCACACTGGTGGAGGGCGACGTTGCCACCGTGCAAGCCGCCGACGGGGCGTTCCGCTACCCGCTGACCCCCGCCCAGCGCCGCCTGATCGGGGCACGCAGCGCCACCGACCCGCTGATCTTCGGGGTCCGCGCCGAGGACCTCCAGATCGTCAGCCTGGAGGAGGGTCAGATCCGCGCCAAAGTCTATGTGCGCGAGCCGCTGGGCGACGAGATCATCTACGACCTCCAGGTGGGCGACCGCAACCAGCGGGCCAAAGCGCCCCCCACCTTGCGCCGCGCCGTAGGCGATCCGGTCGGCATCCAATTCGACGCCGACCGCGTGC
>JBBSEL010000276.1:0-5767 GCA_038239755.1 Chloroflexia bacterium
AGGTAGTCGGCCATCGTCAGGTGGCGCTGCTCCAAGTCAAGATGTTGGCGGGCCAGTGCAGCCACCGCTTCGGCTAGCAGTAGTGCTTGCTCGGCAGGGTTGAGATCGGCGGGAGGTGTAGGGGCGGGTTGGATATCGCCTTTGAAAGCATTCCAGAGCACATCATAGCATTCGCGTTGGTAGCGCAAGATCTTATCGCGCAACGCGGGCTTGACACGACTGGCCTGGATACCGAAGAGCCAGCCCGGCAAGAACTTAAGCGGCAGGCAAAGTACGTTGGGATCACCGGCATTCGTTCGGGTTACCCGAACGGATTGCAGAGCCTCGCTTAGGACTGGATTTTGCTTGAGACGCTCGAACTGTCCAGGCCAGCTCAGGCCCAAGTATCCGCACAGGGGGCGTACCGGCACCAGAATCGTGCCGTCGGCAAGTTGGGCGGCGGCCAGGGTGTCGCCGTAGAATTCGACCTGTGCCTCACGCACCGGCACCAATGAGGTGGTTTCGTTAGGTTCGTCAGTCATGCTACTGGTCACCGTCCCCTTCCCTTCTTCTTGGGCAGGACGGGGATTGGTTCGCCGTACTTCCGCAGCACATCGATCAACGCTTCTTCCACCAGATTGGCCAGGGTAATCTTTTGCCCCTGGAGGCGTTGCCTGGCAATCAAGACGTTCAGCGCTTCCCTCAGCGCAAGCGGTGCGCCGACCCCCCAACTCCGGCTTGTCGGTTTAGTAGCTACGTCGCTAGATTGCGGTATCGCAACAGAGCTATCTAGCAATGTCGTATCTTCGATTTCTTGTGGCGGGGGTGCAGTAGTGCCGGACACAATGCTGGAGAGACCGCCCCCACGTACGATGCCGGACAGGCGATCACGTTTGTTCGTCACGATTGTCTACCTCCTGGGCGAGACTGGCATAGGCAGTGGCACCACTGCTGCGTGGTGCATAATCGAAGATCGTCTGGCCTGCGGCAGGTGCCTCGGCCAGTTCGACATTGATCGGGATCGTCGTGGTGAAGACCAGGTCGCCGAACGTGGAACGCAGGTCCTCGACGACAGTCCCCGAGAGGCTGTTGCGTTTATCTACCCTGGTCACGATGATTCCCTGCAATCGCAGGTACGGGTTAATCTCTTGCATCAGTTTGATAGTCGTTTGTAGCAGCCCCAGACCCTTCATCGGGAGAAACTCAGCGCTGACCGGCACCACCACCTCCCGCGCTACCCCGAGGGCGTTGAGGGTCAGCAGTCCCAGGTTGGGTGGCGAGTCGATCAGGATATGCGCGTACCTCCCGCTCGCAATAATCGGAGCGAGTGCTTTCCGCAACAGTGTTTCCCGCCCGATCTTATTGCTCAATTCGATATCGGCAGCAGAGAGATCAATGCTGGCGGGCAGGATGTCGCCGTTTGCGGTCGTCACGATAGCGAATTCGGCCCCGCGATCCACATTGTGGAGGGCATCATAGGTCGTGTATTCCAGTTGTTCCGGGTTGATCCCCGCTTGGATCGTCGCGTGCGCCTGGGGGTCGATATCGATCAACAGGGTAGGCCGATCGTGGCGATTGAACCAGGCCCACAGGTTCGCCGCCGTGGTGGACTTCCCTACCCCACCCTTTTGGTTCGCCAGGACAGTGATACGGGTCCGGTACTTCATGGGTTCCTCCGTAGCTACATAGCTGAGTAGCCATCTAGCAATATTGCCGCGTTACTCCACCGTTTGGTTCGCCAGTACAATGAGACAGATTCGCTCGTTCAGGTCTTTCTATAGCTAAGTAGCCCTTTAGCCGTATAGCGATGTTGCTACTTTGCTATCATATCATGAGTGCGATGTAGCTGTCAAGCTATGCAGCTATTATGCTTCAAAGCTAGATAACTATAGTGCGTAATTGCTAACTAGCTAACTAGCAATTATGCTTTGTTGCTTCGCTGCTTTATAGCTATCTAGCTAATTAACTACATTGCGCTATAGCTAAGTAGCGTTTTAGCTATAGTGCCGAGTTGCGATCTAGCTAACTAGTGAAGAAGCTGCATGGCTACATTGCGATGTTGCAGAGCAGCGATGTTGCTCTGTAGCATCGTTGCACGATTGCGTTATTGTTGTATTGCTGTGTTGCTCTGTCGCTACGTAGCTACTTTGCATTGTTATAGACGTGTGGTGTGGTGGGGTAGGGGAGCATTAGGCCGAGCAGCCGCATTGATGGCGCAGCCTCCATCCTGTGCAGTGCTTCGTCGTTGTCTTGGTCGCCACCGACAGCATCGCCGCCTGTCCCTTGGGTGGTCAACTGTCAGCTAGCGTTAGCCTACCCGTGTCGTCGGATAGGTATCTTTAATGTGGGCATGGAAGTACGTCCCGTGCGAGCTGGCCTGCATCAGGCTATGGTACACACTCTCTGGCACGCCCGTATATTGATAGATTCCGCCGTTCTGGAACGCGATTTCTAGCACCTGGGCGATCGGGTCGTAGCCAACGGACCGGAGATCGCTCGAATGAACGAGGATGCGGATCATAGCAATGGCTCCTGTAGGAACGTGAACGATCCGGGCGGATCGCCCACGTGGGTATCACTCTGCTTCCGGGAGGGGTTGTATAGCGGATGGGCCAGCACCCCCACCTGCCCGCGCCTGGTTCAGCGCTAGGAGCCTCTCTAGGATCGCAGCGTCCGGCAGGTCGGTGGGCCAGCCGTAGGTGGCGAGGACGGCGCGGTCGATCCGGGTGTGCGCAGGCCATTCGGGGCGGGCGTTGTAGAGGTTGGTCAGGGTGCGGGGATTCAGGTCGGCGGGGATGGGAGCGGGTGGGCTGCACCAGGCATCGGGCAGTTGTACCAAGCGGTGGGCGGCGGTGGCAGGGGGTGGGCATGCAGATCGTTTCAGCTTACATAGGCTCCGGTTCGCCCTGGGGCGGGGGTGGTACCATTTGATCACGCTCCGGCTGCGGTTGCCGGGCGTTCTTGCGGGCCATCAACCGTGCCAGGTCAAGCATCGCCGACCAATCCTCCGGTGTCAGATCGGGGTCCAAGTGCTGAAGCTCTTCCAAAACGGTGGGCGGAATACCCTCGCCCCGGACTGTAGCTAACGCGCCTGCCCCGCTAGGCCAGGCCATGTGGAAGATATCCATGGGGGACACTTCAAAGAGCCGCGCTAGCGCATGGATCATCTCCGGCGTCGGACGGCGTTCCCCCTTTTCCAGACGGCTGACCTGCGCCTGGGTGATGTTTAGCCGGGCTGCTAACTCATCCTGGGTCCATCGCGGGTTCCGTGCTTCCCGCTGCTGCTTTATCCAGGCTCCTAACATCGTTCACTCTTCTCCTGACAGACCCCATTATATACCGCTCTGGCATAAATTGTAAGAATGATCAGACCTGGACCTCTTGCGCCTTACATACCTAATTGGTATAATAATACCAATTAGGTATAGAAGAGATCATGAGGAGGGCATCCACCGATGGATTTGCACATCCGCGCCTGGCGCGAATGGGGTGGCCTGACCCAAACGGAACTCGCCGGGCGGTTGGGTGTCACTCAAGAAGCCGTGTCGCGCTGGGAAACCGAGCAGCGCAACGTCACTGCGCTGACTCAGCGTAAAATTGCAGCCGCGTTGGGGATTACGCCTGATAAGCTCTGGATCCCACCGAATCTGTCGGCTATGCACCGAGCGGCCCCTGACGGCTACTTACCAACTGACCGCGCACCTATCTAGAAGGAGCATCCCAATGCGTACTCGCAAAAAGCCCAACACGTCGCCCCCGGATGTTTCGGTGCCCGATCCACCCGAAACGCCCACCACGCTTCCGCCGACGGACCCTACTGCGGCTGCGCCTGCTCCGCTGGCACCAAAGCCCCGCCGTCGGCGGCACGCGGAAACGCAACTTGCTCCCGCGCCGCCCGCGCCCGCCGAGCAGCTGGAGAGTACCTCGCCCGCGCCAGAAGCGGCCCCTACAAAGGAGGCTGCCTCCGCCGGATCGCCGGCAGCTGACAAGCCCGCAGCAGCGGCAGGTGCGATCCCACCTTTTTTGCGTGGCCGCCCAGCGCGCCGCCCAACACCGCCCCAGGTCCATATTCTAGGAGAGGTGCCGCCAGCGCGCCCGGCCTCGGCCTCGTCCAGGTCTGCCCCTGCCGTTGATCCACCGCCTGCGGCCCCACCCAAATACCGGGTCTATGTCCTGGGCGAACGGGTGGCGGATGCGGCGATTGCCAGCGGCCTGGCCTACTACGTCGGACGCACCGGAAATCTGCCCCGGCGGATTACCCAGCATCTCAACGCCGCGATCAACGGCGACCCCCATCCGCGCAGCGTCTGGCTGCGGGGCCTGATCGCCGCGCAACAGCGCCCGGTCGTCCAAACCGTCGCCACTTGCCGCACCGAGGCGGAGGCTGCCGAGGCGGAGGCCCACTGGATTCGCACTCTGCGCGGGGTCGGGCACCCGCTCACCAACGCTTTCCTCCCCGACGAACCCCAAGCGGAGCGCGTGGTCAACCCTGCGCATCCCGCTGCCCCTCCTCTGCTAGCGCAACCCGCCGACCCCCTGTAGTGCGTCCACCAGTACGGGTAGCGCCGCCTTCTGTAGCCCCGCGTGCCGTTTTTGCCACTGTGCCGTCGCGCCAGGGTGGCCGTACTTGGGTGCTGGGCAGCCTCACCGTGGTGCTGCTGGTCGGGTTGGTCGGAGCGGTGCTACTTGGCCCCACGGTGCTCCAGCGGCTCGCGCCCGCCCGCCCCCCGCGCATCACCAGCCAGGTGGTGCTCGCGCCAGATCAGCTGGTGCTGCCGCCCGCGCTCACTGCCACTAGCCTGCCTGCTCCGGCTCCTATGAGTAGCGAACCAGCAATAGCTCTCCCTGCCGCTTCGACGGAGCCGCCACTCTCCGCACTGGACGGCTCTAGCACAAACTCGCCACCTGCTGCACCGATCACGGCTCAATGGACACCAAACCCGGCAGTCCCATCGCCGGCCCGGACGACCGAAGATACCGCCTCCGCGGTGCCCCCCGTGCAGCTTGATCCGCCGCCCCCTCCCAGTTCTTTCCAACAAAACACAACGTACGCCGTTCCGGCGGGGACGCGGCTGATCCACCTGGGAGAAACGTGGGCCAGCGCGGCGGACGCCGCCGGGGTCACGGTGGCGGCGTTGCAGGCGGCCAATCCGGACCATCCCGCTGGTGCCCCGCTCTTTGCGGGCGAAGTCATCAACTTCCCCTTGCCGCGTGGCGGAGGGCCATAAGCTGCCAGCCGTTGAACCCACCGCATGTACTAGCGGGGCTGTCTCTAAAAGAGGCTGCCCCGCTGCCGTGTGATCCGATGTTGAGCTAGCCTGCTCAGCGCTGATTGGCTGGACGTATACAGCCACCTCGCCGCCTGTCCGCCTGGAGCCCGACGGCTATTCCTCGATCATTGCCCTTGGTCTGTGTTGTCGGGTGGTGGTGCCATCCGTGGGGGAGCGCGGCGGCGGCGATCGACACGGGGCGGCGGTAGGGGCGGCGGTGCGCCCGTAAGATCTTCGACCGTACAGCTTAGTGCCTCCGCGAGTGCCCGCCAGGTCCGCGTGCTGCCGCCCGCCTGCCCCCCTTCCAGATCCCGCACCGTCTTCAAACTGACGCCGCTCGCCACTGCTAATTCCCCCCCGGTCCAGCCGCGCGCCAACCGGGCACAGGCCAGGTTCGCTGCTGGTCCTGCGGGTGTATTCGGGGGCGGTGCAGCCCCTAAATAATCCCAGGGCTGGTCCAGGGCCAGTGCGAGCCGGGCCAGCGTCACGGGATAGCGCTGGCGTTCCACGCCCGCCAG